>JAUXGQ010000423.1 GCA_030621975.1 Gammaproteobacteria bacterium
CGAGCATCAACACGGCATTTCCGGAAAGGACTACTATGCCTCCGAAGAAGGGCTGCTCGCAAACTATCGCCAGGAATACACGGACCTGGCTAACCGCGTAATTGATATCGCCCACGAAGTCACCGGATCGGCACGCAATTTCTAAGAATTTTTCATCCGACCGATTCGGTTGAGAAGCACAAAAAACCCGCCGATGGCGGGTTTTTTGTGTTTTTGTCGGCATTGTTCTCCGAGTCACCCGGGTTAAAAGCCCCCCCTCGACGTTCGCGGCTCCTTTGCCGCCCCACTCGTTAAGACCCGGATGAGATCCCGGGTTAAAGTCCACTCCGGCCGGACCGCTACAGGTACGACACGGCTACCAGCCCCTTCCAGACTGTCTTTGAGTTTTTTATGTGCCCGAATTCACAGAAAAGTAATCCCGCTCAGACCCCGGCGCATCCGCTCGATAATGAATGCCAGCGACAGGACCGCCGACGGACCACCGACGACCAGGTGGAGATCGAAAGCCTGTTGAGCTTCGACCTCTACAACGACCTTCGTTTGGAGAAACTGGATCTGCCCACGCTGCCTGAAGTCGCCGTTCGAATCGGGCGCGCGGTAAAGGACGATACCCGGGATGCCGCGCGCATCGCCGAAATCATCCAAACGGATCCGGTTATCACCGCCAAGCTTATTCGCGTGGCAAACAGTGCTTATTATGGCGGCTTGAAACCACTCGATTCCTGTGAAGGCGCCATCGTCCGCCTTGGCATAGATACCACCCATAACCTGGTGCTGACTTTTGCCCTCCAGGACCTGTTTAACTCGAAGTCGGTGGATGTGAAAAAGCGGATGCGCCAGCTTTGGAAGCACAGCACCCGGGTTGCCGCCCTCTGCTTTGTGCTGGCGAAAAAGACACGCTGCTTCCCCCCCGATCAAGCCCTTCTTGCCGGCCTCATCCACGATATTGGCGAGATTGCGATCCTCACCTATCTTGAGAAATACACCGCCTTTACCTCCCTTCAGGAAGAACAGATCGACGCGGTCATTACGGCCTTGCGTGGGCAGGTCGGCGGCATGATCCTGCGCTATTGGGATTTTCCTCCCGAGTTCGCCACCGTTGCCGTGAACGCCGAGGACTGGCACCGGGATTCCGGTCCCGACGCAGAATATTGCGACCTGGTCATCATTGCCCAGTTGCACAGTTTCGTAGGTACCCCGCTGCTGGCTTCTGTTCCGCCCATGAACGAACTCTCCGCCTTTAAAAAGTTGCCATTGGGCGATCTAACGCCACAAAACAGCTTGAAGCTCCTCGACGAAGCCAAGGAACAGATCCGCACTGCCGAGTCTCTAGTCGTAGCCTGAGCCATTCGCGGCGACGACACTGGCTTCTCGGCTTACACGATCTTCAGACCATGTAGGCTGGGGCTTGCCCCAGCTGAGCTGAGTAGCGAATCGCAGGACAAACATCTGGGGCACGCCCCAGCCTACGTGTGCAGGATATGCGCCGTTAGATATCTACGCTAGCCACAGCCGCGACGACATGGCTTTACTTCGCCTTCACCTCAGGCGCCCTAACCGTTGTAACAGCAGGTACGGCCGGCATTGTCGCCACCACCGGGAGATGGTGGAAATACGGATAGCCGTAATAGGGCTGACCCCAGCCTCGATAGGCGAAATACGGATGGCGCCAACGATTGTAGCGATAACCGGGATGACCCCAATAACCGCGTCGCCAGTAACCGGGGCCCCCATAGCCATAGCCCGGGCCCCACCAACCCGGCCCACCCCAGCCGCCTCCACCAACGCCGAAGCTGAAGCCGCCACCGAAAAAACCAAAGAAGGCCTGAGATTGTGCGGGTAACGCCATCAAGATGACTGCAGAAAGCGCGGCCGCGGCCGTGCAGAGCTTTTTCATTGTAAACCTCCTTTCCGTCGATCAGAGACCTCCCCTCCCTCGGAATGAAAATACTTGTTATCCTAATAAGAATATTAGCATATGCCGATCATGCATCAAGGCGACAAACCCAAAACTTTTCGATCAGCGTGATTGAGCGGCTTTATCATTGAGACCCGGCGCGGGTAAAATCATCGATCCGAACGCTGGTGAGAGATGCAGCCCGGATATTTCACCACCGAGGACGCAGAGGGCACAGAGTTTATTGAATTTGAAAGGTTTCTCGTACAAACAGATCCGATTAGTGTCAGCCATTATTCTCTCTGTGTCCTTTGCGACCTCTGCGGTTTATAGGTGAGAAAGACGGTCTAGACATGGACCTCCAGCACCCCTGGCATATCGACCCCCGACAGGCGCGGGACATCCAGAACCGGCTCAAGTGCCTGGTGATCCCCGAAGATCGCCTGGAGGCCGTCCGATACGTGGCCGGCGTAGACGTGGGGTTCGAGGATCGGGGAAAAATCACCCGCGCCGCCGTCGCGGTGCTGCGGTACCCGGAGCTGGTGTTATCGGCGCAATCGATCGCCCGGCTGCCCACCAGTTTTCCCTATGTCCCGGGTCTGCTTTCCTTTCGGGAGATCCCGGCGGTACTGGCCGCGCTGGACCAACTTGAGCGACAACCCGATCTCCTGCTCTGTGACGGTCAGGGTTATGCTCATCCAAGGCGCCTGGGGATTGCGTGCCATCTCGGCCTGTTGACCGGGCTCCCTGCCATAGGGGTGGCAAAGACCCGGCTCATCGGCGTACACGGGGAGGTCCCCGACCGGCGGGGTAGCTGGGCTCCCCTACTGGATGGGGACGAGCGGATCGGCGCTGTGCTCAGGACCCGGGTGGGCGTAAAACCCCTCTACATCTCCCTGGGTCATCGCATCTGCCTGGAGACGGCTATTCACTACGTGATGACCTGCACCACCCGCTATCGACTCCCCGAAACCACCCGCTGGGCACACCGCCTTGCGTCTGGTTAACGCGCGTGAGCTGCACGCCTTGGTGGGATCAAGCTTCGAAAAAAGAAACCACGGATGAACACCGACAAACACGGATGGTAATTATTCACCACAGAGACACAGAGTTCACTGAGGCTAACGCGTTTGTATTGAAAACCTCCGTGCCCTCTGTGACTCTGTGGTGAACGGAATCTTCCTGCTAAGCAGGCCGAAGATGCTCGATGTATTTCGGCGCATCCAGCATGTCCATTCTGATGCTGTCCCCGGTGGCCACCAGATGGCTGTCGGTATCCCTGAATCTGAGGTCGCAGCGCACCGAACCGCGGCTTTCCAGGGGCAGGGGGATCATGTCGCGGTAGATGTAGAAAGTCGGATCGTAGCC
>JAUXGQ010000394.1 GCA_030621975.1 Gammaproteobacteria bacterium
CCGATATGAGTAATCAAACCATCACCATCCGTACCGAAAGCGACATCGTGGAGAAAATAAGCGCCATCGCCCAAGCGATGGATCGTTCCCGCAATTGGGTTGTTGAGGATGCACTCAAGCAGTACATCGATCAGCAGGTCTGGTACATCGAGGGAATACAACAGGCCCAGGCGTCACTGGCGGCAGGGAAGGGCATCCCCCACGAGGAGGTCATGGAGGAGGTCTCGGAGCTGATCAATGAAAGAATCAGGATCCATGAGAATAATCAGTGAAGCTGATATGGTCGCCAGAGGCCCGTGCCGATCTGCGGGAAATGGTGTTATATCTTGCCGACAAGAACCCATACGCAGCCAAGGCCTTATACGAACGCATCGAGGCTGTTGCCACCGAACTCATCGATGTTCCCTACATCGGCCGTCCAGGCAGGGTGCTCGGCACTCGCGAGTTGGTCATCACGAATACGCCCTACATTCTGCCCTATCAGATCTTGCCGGATTGCATAGAGATCCTGCGGATCTACCACAGCGCCAGGCAATGGCCGAAACAATTTGGTTGGCGCTGATCATGACCTGGGTCAGCTCGGGGCGCAGGGCTTCCAGGACGTATTCTATGAGCGGCCGCTCCAGCAGGCTCAACAGTCCCTTGTCCTGACCGCCTATGCGGCGGGCACAGCCTCCCGCCAGAATGACACCGGTGACCGATGCGGGTGTGGCGGTAACGATCAATGGGGCTAACCCTCCGGTCCGCCTGGTGAGAAGTCCGGTTTAGGGCTCGCTTCAAAATAACTTCACATTTCTGTGCGCCGATCCATCCCGTCTGACCGCGTTGTAACAACTGGAAATATAACAAATATTCCTGCGTTGTTACGCCTTGTCAGACGGGCGCCTCGACGCCCATAAATGTAAGTTTATTTTGGCCCAAGCCCTTAGGCGAGGTTTTTCTCCAGGCGGATCCTGAAACCCTAAAATCTCGCTCTTCAGGTTGTCGCCGAAATAACGGGCTTGAGAGTCATTGGCAGGTACTACTGTGGGGTCTATAACCGAACCTGATTACTTACGTGTCCAGGGTTCACCTTTCTGCGCTGCGCATTCCTGCTCCGCTTGAAAGTCCAGGGTTCACCATCCCTGGTGAAGCCTGGACAGCCATCATCACATGTACTGGCCACCGTTGGCGTTGATGGTCGATCCGGTGATAAAGCCGGCATCGTCCGACGCCAGGAACATCACGCACCGGGCAATCTCTTCCGCTTCTCCCAGGCGTCCTACTGGAATGTTCCTGATAATCTTCTTCAGAATATCCTCGGGGACGGCGCGGACCATCTCCGTGGCTATGTAACCCGGTGCGATGGCGTTGACCGTTATGCCTTTAGCGGCGGTTTCCCGGGCCAGCGCCTTGGTAAAACCAATCATGCCGGCCTTGGCCGACGAATAGTTGGTCTGGCCGAATTGCCCGGCCTCTCCGTTAACGGAACTGATGTTGACGATGCGTCCGAATGCACGACTGCGCATGCCTTCGATCACCGCCCTGCACATACTGAAGCAGGAGGACAGGTCGGTCTGAATAACAGCATCCCACTTCTCCCAGGTCATCTTGTGCAATGCGGAATCTCGGGTAATACCCGCATTGTTTACCAGGATATCAACGGGTCCGTTATCGGATTCGATTTGCTTTACATTTTCCATGCACTGATCGAAATTGGCGACATCGAATTTATAAGTGGCAATGCCTGTTGCTTCGGAGAACTTCTTGGCTGCCTCAACATTTCCGGCATAGCTCGCAGCTACCGTATAACCGGCATTTTTAAGCGCCTTGGAAATGCCTTCGCCGATGCCACGGGTGCCTCCTGTTACTAGAGCGACTCTCCCCATCTTTATCCTCCTTCAGGATTGACTGTTAAATGAGCCTCTTACGGGCTCGGTGCAGGTTAACCCGATTAATACGGGCTGCGCAACCGACGTCTGCATGCCATTCTTGACCGGCACCACCGCGCCCGCTATTCTGACCTGACCCAATCAGGTGCCCGGCGGACCCTCGTCCAACGGGTTAAACGGGAAGCCGGTGCGCCCGAGCCATACGCGCTTGTGCAATGCCGGCACTGCCACCGCAACGGTTGGTGGGTAGAGAAGGGGCAGCAGGCCACTGCGCGCGGCGCGGGAAGGCGGCCCTTTTGGCGTACAGCCACCCACGAGTCCGGAGACCGACCTGGTGATCACAAAAACGGGTGCTGCTGGGAGCAGATGCCGGGTCTCATTGTCTCGGGTTGCTTTCAGGGTGTCGCCCGTTCATTCAACGGCGTGCGGATGGCGCGGCCCGTTAAGGAAGCCTGATGACACACGATACCGGTTTTTTGCCCCTGTGGTGGCCGGTCGCCGTTGCGGCCCTTGCCTGTTCTCCGCTCCTGCCGGCGGAGGAAGCCTCCCCGGACCAGGCATGGGAAGAGATCGTGGTGACCGCCACACGCCTTCCTACGCCGCGCTCGCGGGTGGCCAGTTCAACGACGGTAATCACCGCTGCGGACATCGCCCGCAGACAACTGCGCACCGTACCCCAGGCGCTGCAAACAGTGCCGGGGCTGCATGTGGTGCAGTCGGGCGGGCCGGGTCAGCAGACCTCGGTTTTTATGCGGGGGGCGAATTCCAACCAGACCCTGGTGCTCATTGACGGCATCGAGGCCAACGATCCGAGTAATCCCAACGGCGGGATGGACCTGTCCAACCTGTTGATGGACAACATCGAGCGCATCGAGATCGTGCGTGGACCCCAGAGCAGCCTCTATGGTTCCGAGGCCATCGGCGGGGTAATCAACATCATCACCCGCAAAGGGACAGGCCGGCCGACTGCAACGGCCCGCTTCGAGGCCGGTTCCGACAACACCGTCAACCCCCAGGCCGGCCTTTCCGGCGCCGAGGGATCCTTGGCCTATTCCGCGAGCCTCACCTACCTGAACACCGACGCACACTCGGTGACACCCAAGCGCCTGCGCGACGGCGCCAAAAAGGAGAGCGACTCCTATCGTAACTGGACCGGCTCGACCCGTTTCGACTGGGCGCCCACCGAGACCCTGGCGGCCAGTTTCGTCGGGCGCTACATCCGGGCGGACAAGACCAACACGGACCCGGAACTGGAGGATGCGTTTGGTTTTGGGACCACGGAAGACCCGGATGCCTTTCTGAGATCCGATCAGTACTACCTGCGCGGCCAGGGCAAGGCCGCGCTCCTGGGCGGGCTTTGGGATGTCACCCTGGCGGTGGCCTATACCGACTACGACCGCAAGAGCCGTAACGACCGAAACGATCCCGTCACCGAGACTCTGGATCGCTCTAACTTCGAGGGGGACAAGCTCAAGTTCGAGTGGAAAAACGATTTCTATCTCCACGAGGACCACATCGTCACCGCCGGACTGGAGACCGAGAAGGAGACCAGCAAATCCAACGGCTTCACCGCCTTCGGCAGCTTTGTGATCTTCCAGAACACGGACGCGGACGCG
>JAUXGQ010000347.1 GCA_030621975.1 Gammaproteobacteria bacterium
CTTTGCGAATTAATACTATAACGGAGGCCTGACCTATTTTCTCTGAGCATGAAGCAGCTAAATCACGCCGTCTGCCGAAATTACGGTTTTAAACGGTCGGAATTATCGGAAGCTTCCCACCAACTAGGGCCTGCTGCGGCATGAGTGGTGATTCGCCTTTTGGCTGTTGAGATGGGCAGTGGAAGTTTGTCCGCGCTCGGAATACACCCCGATACGAGGAATGTTTGCATAGGTCATAAGTCACACCGTTAGCCATAAATCCCGGAGATGCTACAAATCACCAGCGTCAGATTATTTATTAACCGCGGAGGACGCGGAGGAAATTTCTTTCGATCATAGGCGGTAAGTATTTCCATGCAATCCCGTACTAAGCGTAGTATGGACTTTCATGGCCGCATCAACCACTTGCCCACTGATTTGGTTTTTAAATTTATTTCTCTGCGCACCTCTGCGTCCTCTGCGGTTAAATATCCTTGGGTTTTGTTCAACAGGTGTTTATGGGTAACGATGTGGGTTTAACCCGGATATCTCAGCAAGGTCCTCCTGGTGAGATATCCGGGTCAAGAGGTCAAAGTAATTGAAAAGGGGGCTGTAGGGACATTCGAGCACTCTGACCCCTTGGCATTATAGTTTCTACGCGGGCTAATCAATAAACATCGTGCAGGGTGTTGTACACATTGAATTTACCGGTGGGTGTCACCAGACGCTTGTCCTTGATCACTGCCTTCAGTGTGCGGGTCTTGTCATCAACGACCACCAGCGCGGACTCCTGTTCCTTGCCGTTCCAGACCGAGAACCAGACCTCATCACCCGCCTTGTTAAACTCAGGTTGTACGACGCGCTTGGGACCTTCACCCAGCTCGGCCCATTCAGCAATAGGAAGAACCTCAAATCCCTTATCCAGGTTTCTTATGTCGTAGACCGCAACAGACTGGCTGATCTTGGCATCAGGATTCAGGGTCGTATCGACATACAGATTGCTGGACTTGGGATGCGTCTTGATAAACAGTGATCCGCCCCCCTGGCCCTTGATGGAATCAACCATCTTCCAGGCATTCTCCTTATGATTCACAGGATCTGTGCCGATCATTGCAATCGTGTCATCGCCCAAGTGGCCGGTGGCCCATACGGGGCCATACTTGGGGCGTACGAAATTCGCACCGCGTCCTGGATGGGGAGTCTCACCCACCTCAACCAGGGCCTCCAGTTGACTGTCCTCGCTATCAACCACAGCGATCTTGTTGGACTTGTTGGCAGCCGTCATGAAATAGCGCAGGGTCGAATCCCAGCCACCATCATGCAGGAAGGGCGCGGCATCGATCGTGTTTACCTTCAGGTTATCCAGATCTGAGTAATCCACCAACATGATCTTGCCTGTTTCCTTCACATTGACAAGGAACTCGGGCTTATTGTGCATGCCTACAATGGCAGCAACACGAGGCTCAGGGTGATACTCCTGGGTATCGACGGTCATACCACGGGTACTGACGATCTTCCTGGGTTCCAGGGTATCGCCGTCCATGATCACAAACTGCGGTGGCCAGTAAGCACCGGCAATTGCGTACTTATCCTCCCAACCCTTGAATTTGGAGGTCTCGACTGACCGGGCCTCCATGCCGATCTTGATTTCAGCAACGGTTTGCGGCTTCTTCGTCCACAGGTCAATCAGATTGATCCTGGCGTCACGGCCAATCACGAACAGATATCGCCCGGACGCCGAGATCCGTGAAATATGCACGGCATACCCGGTTTTGATCACATCCAGGATCTTCTTGGATGCGCCATCGATCAGGGCAATCTCACCACTGTCGCGCAGGGTCACCGAAAACAGATTGTCAAGATCCACGTCATTCATCTTCTTCTTGGGGCGCTTGCCCGGGGCCACCAGCAGCTTCCAGCTCGCCTTCATCTCCTTCATCCCGAATTCAGGGGGCATAGGCGGCTCGTGCTGCAGATAACGGGCCATCGTATCGATTTCTTTTTCCGACAGCTGACCCGAGGTTCCCCAGTTAGGCATACCCGCGGGTGTGCCATAGGTAATAAAGGTCTTGAGATACTCGCTGCCCACCTTACGGGTAACATCGGTGGTCAACGGTTTACCGGTTGCCCCTTTACGAAGTACACCATGGCAGCCGGCGCAGCGTTCGAAATAGACTGTCTTGGACCAAGCAAACTCCTCGGTGGTCATCTTGGGGCCTTCAGAGGTCACCATATCTTTGGTACCAGAAGGATCGATCGCACTCGGTGCACCCTGATATCGCGTTTCAGCCTCAGAACCCGACTTAGCAACAACGACAGTGACTGAAAGGGCCAGTGCGCACATGATGGCCCCAGCCCCCCACAATTTTCCAGATACCATAATAACCCTCCTTTCGCTCGGTTAGAGCAATGTGATATCCCCGTTTCCCGGGATTGTCGATTACAAGGAATCGTGCGAGTGATGGTTGTAAATATAACAACAAACGGTACCTTGTTATGGCTCAACCTTGGCGCCTTCCGCCGATAAACGGTAACCGCTTAACGCGCGTCGTATATGGTCGCCAAAACCATCAGCGGGGGCCGAGTTGGCAATCTCGTTCAACCGGCTTTGTTGCTTTAGCGAGTCAAAAGGCAGGCTTTGGTCGAGCCGGCCCCGCTCGTACATCAGTCGATCCAGGCTGCCGTTGAAGAGTATTCGCCAGTCCCAGTCAATGCGCGCCCTGCCCTGGGCATAGATGGTTGTTGTGCAGTTAGAAGTCAATCCGTTATACCAGCGAGGTTGGGCGGCAATCTGGTTGATCGAGTGAATGTATTCGAACAGGATATGGCGCATGTCAATCGGACTGGCGCTCCAGCGATAGAGGTACAGATCCTCACCTTTCCGGTATCGAGTCCTCTGCAGGATCGCATCTCTTTCGTCGCTTACGACGTACATGAATTCCTGTTGCCGGTACAGCGTTCGCAGAAATCCGTATTCTTGGCCCAGGCGGTAGCGCACTTCGATAGAAACGCAGACGCGTCCGTCCGCACCAAAGTCGAATACGAATATGGGGTGACTCATCCACTGTGAACCCCAGTGAAGAATGAGCAGATCGAGGCCGCACAGGCGAGACAGCCGAACCGTTCGCGTTTCAAAGCGGGGCATCATCTTATTGAAAGCAGGATACTCCGTATTGCGAAGGTTGTGGATCCTGAGCGTATCTCCGTCCAGCTCGATCCGCGGCAGTCGGGCAAAATTCGGGTCCCAGGCTCGCTCGTGTGAAGGCCGTTGGCGGAACCACCAGAACAAGAACGCGGAGAATACGCCCAGCAATACCACGAAGGGCACCTGCGGAGGCTGCCAGAACAGAAACGCCAGCGCCGCGGCCAGGATCCAGCCGATGGACATCACCCAGCCGACAAAGGATGCACGTGCGACGTCATAAAACATCGCCCCGGCAGTCCAAAGCACCATAATGGTGCTGACAGGGTAGATCAGACCGCTTAAGGCGGCATCGACGAATGATCCCATGAGCTCATTCCGTGATAACTGAGATGCAACAGGTTTTGCGGACGGGGCTACTCAGGGAAAACAGTCTACTGTTGCGCGCGCGCTGCGCAGGCGGCGCCTGGTCAGCGGAGATGTTTACCGTACAACGCCGCCAGGCCTGCGGCCAGGAAGCCTGCCAGGGGCGCCAGCAGAATCACGCTAGCCGTTCGCAATGCCAGGAACCTCCAGCCGACCATTGTCAGCTCGAAAGGGAAACGGTGCAGGGCCAGCAGATTGTACGCCGTGACGAAAGCCACCATGGAAGCAAA
>JAUXGQ010000308.1 GCA_030621975.1 Gammaproteobacteria bacterium
ATCGACCTCACCTGGGCCGACACAACCCGCGGGCGCGGCCCCACAGGAATCGCCATCCGCACCGGGGGACCTTGTGCCGCCAGGGACATACCCACCGACCCCACCTATGCGCCTTGGCAGCAAGAAGCACGGGTGCGCGGTTACGTCTCATCCATCGCTCTGCCCTTGCGGGATACCGCGGGCGAGACCTTCGGCGCGCTGAGCATCTACGCCGGCGTGCGCGAGGCCTTCGATACGGCGGAGGAGCGCTTACTGTCAGACCTCGCTGACGACCTCGCCTACGGCATCTGTGCATTGCGCACCCGGGCCGAGGGCGAGCGCGCCGAACGGGCCTTCCAGGAAAGCGAGAACAAATACCGGCGCCTGGTCGAGAATCTCGGTGTTGAATATTTCTTCTATGCGCATGACCCGGACGGGGTGTTCAGCTACGTCAGCCCATCGATCACCAGAATCCTCGGCTACTCCCAGGAGGAGTTTCTGGGCCACTACCTGGAATTCATCACCGATAACCACCTCAACGAGGAGGTGGTGCGCCGCACCGAACTCACCCTGCAGGGACATCAGCAGCCCCCATATGAAGTGGAGGCCTATCACAAGGACGGCGGTCACCGCTGGCTGGAGGTGGCAGAATCGCCGGTGTTCGACGCGGACGCAAAGGTGACCAGCGTCGAAGGCCTCGCCCGAGACATCACCGAGCACAAACGTGCCCGGGAAGAACTCCAGCATCACCGGGATCGCCTCGAGCAACGGGTGACCGAGCGCACCGCCGCCCTGGAAGCGAACCGTCAAAGGCTCGAGCAGCGCAACACCGAACTGGCGGCCAGCAACCAGGAACTAAAGTCCTTCAGTTACTCCGTATCTCACGACCTGCGCGCCCCGCTGCGCGCCATCGACGGCTTCAGTCAGGCGCTGGAGGAGGATTATGGAGACAGCCTCGACGATACAGGCCGGGATTTCCTGCGCCGGGTGCGCGCCGCCGCCCAGCGCATGGGGGAACTCATCGACGACCTGCTCACCCTGTCCCAGGTGACGCGTCGGGACATGCACCGCGAGGCGGTGGACCTGGGTGCCCTGGTCCGCGAGGTGGCAACGCAGCTTCAGGCAGGCGAGCCCGCGCAACGCAAACAGCTGGTGATCCAGGATGGCCTCGAGGCGCGCGGCGACGCCCCGCTGCTGCGCATCGCCCTGGAAAACCTGCTGGACAATGCCTGGAAATACACCGGTGGGAAGGACCCGGCTCGCATCGAGTTCGGCGCAACTCAAGCGGACGGCGAGCGGGTTCATTACGTGCGCGACAACGGCGTAGGTTTCGACATGCAGTACGCCGATAAGCTGTTCGGGGCCTTCCAGCGCCTGCACAATACCGGTGAATTCGAAGGCACCGGCATCGGGCTGGCCATCGTGCAGCGCATCGTGCAGCGCCACGGCGGCCGGATATGGGCGGAGGCCCAGGTAGGCCGGGGGGCGACGTTCTATTTCACGCTGGCTGAGAAGGTGGCAGATAACGAGGCGCACCAAATTCTTCGGGGTGCATGAACAAGCGTGCGTCCGGACCTGTGCGCGGCTGTTTTTTTTGACTTTGCTGCCGTTATGACAAAGTAGAATTAGTCCCAGCGGCTCCAAGGTACAACGATGGCTAGTGTAAAAGAAAAGAGAATCCTGCTCATCGAGGACAACCCCGACGACGAGACGCTGACCAAACGCGCCTTGGAGAAGAACGGCATCGCGAACCAACTGGTAGTGGCGCGCGACGGGGTCGAGGCCCTGGATTACCTTTTTGGCACCGGTTCCTGCGCGGGGCGGGACACCTCCATACAGCCCCAGTTGGTCCTGCTGGACCTGAAACTTCCCAAGATCGACGGGCTGGAGGTACTGAAGCGCCTGCGCGCGGACGAACGCACCGAAGCGCTTCCGGTCGTGGTCCTGAGCGCCTCGGATGAGGCAAAGGACGTTATCGCCAGCTACGAACTGGGTGCCAACAGCTATATGCGAAAACCCGTGGATTTCGAACATTTCATCGATGCGGTGGGACAGCTCGGGCATTACTGGCTGGTTCTGAACATCGCCCCCCCATCCCCGAAGGAGCGCTAAATGGAGCCCCCCCTGCGCGTGCTGATCGTCGAAGACTCGGAGAACGACGCCCTGCTACTGGTGCGTGAGCTGCGCCGTGGCGGCTATGCCCCGACTTTTCACCGGGTAGATACCTCCGAGTCCATGCACGCCGCCCTGGCTCGGCAACCCTGGGATCTGGTTATCACCGACCACAAGATGCCACGATTCGACTCGAACGCGGCGCTGGCCATGGTCAAAGAGGGATATCCCGACACGCCGGTGATCATCGTCTCCGGCAGCATCGGCGAAGAGTTCGCGGTAGCCGCCATGAAGGCGGGCGCCCAGGACTACCTGATGAAAGGTAACCTGATGCGGCTCGTCCCGGCTGTCGAACGGGAGCTGCGTGAGGCCGAGACCCGCCGCGCCCGGCGCAGAGCAGAGGATGCCATCCGCCACATGGCCTATCACGACGCCCTGACCGACCTGGTCAACCGCAGCGAATTCGAGCGCCGCCTGGCACAGGCGCTGAGCAGCGCCAAGGAACGTGGACTGTCGCACGCCCTGCTGTATATGGACCTGGACCAGTTCAAGCTTATCAACGACACCTGTGGCCATGTAGCCGGCGACGAACTGCTGCGTCAACTGGCCGTGCTGTTTCAGGATCTGGTGCGCGGAAACGACACCCTGGCCCGGCTCGGAGGCGATGAGTTCGGCGCGTTGCTGGAGAGCTGTCCCCTGGAACATGCCCAGCAGATCGCGGAAGACTTTCGTCGGACCATCAGTGACTTCCGCTTCGTGTGGCGAGACAAACCTTTCGGGATCTGCGTAAGTATCGGCCTGGTCCCGATCACCGCCCACAGTGCGAACGTCAGCGCCATGCTCAGCCACGCGGATATGGCCTGTTACGCCGCCAAGGGCCAGGGGCGCAACCGCGTACACGTCTACAGCGAGGGGGATGAGGAACTGGCCCGGCGTCACGGAGACATGCAGTGGGTCTCCCGCATCAGGCAGGCGCTGGAAGAGGACCGCTTCCTGCTTTATCGCCAGGCCATCGTACCCGTTTTCTCACCCGCCGGGAGCACGGCGAATTTCGAGTTCCTCATCCGCCTGCGGGAGAATGACGGCTCCATCATCGGCCCTGCGGCCTTCATAGCCGCTGCCGAGCATTACAACCTCATGCCTGCCCTGGACCGCTGGGTCATCGAGCACGCGTTCGCCTATCTGGGCGAGGTCTATGGCCAGGCTCCGCCCCCGCAGAATCCCGGGGCCTTTTTCATCAATCTGTCCGGCACCTCGCTCAGCGACCAGTCCTTCTTCGAGTTTATTCACGAGAAATTACAGCAGTATGAACTGGCGGCGTCCATGATCTGTTTCGAGATTACTGAAACGGCGGCCATCTGCAACCTGGGCAAGGCGGTCGAATTCATCAAGGAAATCAGGGAAGTGGGCTGCAAGTTCGCGTTGGATGACTTCGGAAGCGGTTTGAGTTCGTTCTCCTACCTGAAGACCATCCCTGTCGACTTCGTTAAGATCGACGGCAGCTTCGTGCGCAACATCCTTAACGATCCCATGGACAGGGCCATTGTGGAGGCCATCAATGAGATCTGTCACGTGGCGGGAATACGCACCGTCGCAGAATTCGTCGAGACCCCCGAGATCAAACATGAGCTCCAGACGATCGGGGTGGACTACATGCAGGGTTACGGTGTCTCCGAACCCGAACCCATCGCAACACTGGACGATACGATCCAGCCCGACTAAGGGCTCGCGAAACAATAACTCCCTGTTTTGGAACGCCGATCTATCCCGCCCAGCTGCGTTGTTCGTCGCTTAAATTACTTAAAGGATACTGACCCCTTGTTACGGGTATCTACCCCGCTGGCTATCCGCAGCCGCAGCAGGGACAGATCTCACGCATGTTTCGCGAGG
>JAUXGQ010000300.1 GCA_030621975.1 Gammaproteobacteria bacterium
GCCAGCTCACGCCGAAATACCAGGCAACGATGACGGATAAAACGCCCGTGGTGATTTCCACCAGCGGATAACGCAGTGAGATTGCCGCGCCGCACTCGGAGCATTTGCCCCCTAGCATCAGGTAGCTGATGACCGGGATATTCTCCAGCGGAGAGATCCTATGCTTGCACTGGGGGCAGTGTGAGCCTGGTGAATTCAGATTGAAAGGGGGTAATTCTGCGGGTTCCCGATTTTCGTCCAGTTCCCGGCATTGCTGCTGCCAGTCACGTTCGATCATGAGCGGCATGCGATAGATCACCACATTGAGAAAACTGCCGGTGGCCAGACCGACGACGGCGACAAAGATCAGAAACACCGTCGTGTTCTCTTGAAGGAACTGGATTAGCATCATAGGGGCATTTATCGGCAGGCGGTTGAATCGGTCGGATTCGCAGGGCTGCAATCAGAACCGTTGCAAAATCATCAAACATGGAAACGGTGGTTGACCGCTTCGGGGCGTATGACTGACCGGAATAATGAGAAAATTTACTGTTTACGGGCTGAAGCGAGTCTTGACCCGCACGCCTGATCAGCCCATGACCGCCGCACCGAGTTTGAAGATGGGGAGGTACATGGCGATCACCAGACCGCCAACCAGGGTACCGAGTATGACCATGATGAGGGGTTCCAAAAGGCTGCTCAAGGCATCGACCGCGTTGTCCACCTCTTCCTCGTAAAAGTCCGCCACTTTGCTCAGCATGGCGTCTACCGATCCGGATTCCTCACCGATGGCCACCATCTGGATCACCATGTGGGGAAACAGGTTCTGTTGTTTCATGGAAAGCTGCAGGGACTGGCCCGTGGCCACGTCCTCTCGCAGGGCGAGGACTGCGTCTCCATAGACCACGTTACCTGTTGCCCCGGACACCGATTCCAGGGCCTCTACCAGTGGAACACCGGCTGCGAACATGGTCGACAGGGTGCGTGCGAACCGGGCAATGGACGCTTTGTGCAAAATGACGCCGATAATCGGTGTCTTAAGCAGCAGTTTATCGACTGCCTGGCGGAATTTTCTCGAGCGTTTCCAGAGGTTTCCCATCATGAATCCGGCCGCCATTATACCCAGAAGCATAGCCCACCACCAATCCTGCACAAACCTGGATATATTGATGACCACACGCGTGAAGGCCGGAAGGTCAGCGCCGAAACCCGAGAACAGTTCCTCGAACTGGGGGATTACGAAGATCATAATGATCGCCGTGACGAGAAAGGCCACTACGATAACCGCAACCGGATAGAACAAGGCCTTTCTGATCTTGCCTTTGATAGATTCCGTTTTTTCCTTGTAAGCCGCGATCTTGTGCAGCAATTCTTCCAGCACACCGGCGGCCTCGCCCGCGCGGACCAGGTTGCAGAACAGGTCGTCGAAGTAAAAAGGGTGTTTTTTCAGGGCTTCCGCCAGCGCAGTTCCGCCTTCGATGTCAGTTTTGATGGACAACAGCAGGTCCTGCATGGAGGGGTTGTCGTGCCCGCGTCCTACGATGTCGAAGGCCTGCACCAGCGGTACGCCGGCAGACATCATGGTGGCGAGCTGACGGCTGAATACAGCGATATCCTTGGTGGTTATCTTTTTCTTCCGTGTGAAAATGGATTGGGTTTTTTTCCTTACCTTGAGGGGGTTGATGCCCTGTCTGCGCAGCTCCGCACGGACCAGTGCCGTACTGGCTGCCCGGCTTTCGCCGGATATCCTTTTGCCTTTTCTGTCGGCTCCTTCCCAAATCCAGGTCTGACCTTTGTCGACTTTCTGTGCGGCGGCTGGCATTGCTTAATCCTTGGTGACGCGGTTAATCTCTTCGAGGCTGGTGGCGCCGTTCTTGACTTTGTTAAGCCCCGATTGGCGCAGGGTGGCCACATTCTCCTTTTCGGCCTGTTCTGTGAGGTCCAAAGAGGTTCCTCCCTCCATGATGATGCGGCCCATGGCTTCCGAGACGGGCATCACCTGAAAGATGCCGGTTCGACCTTTGTAACCATCATTACATTGATTGCACCCCACGGCCTTGTAGATGATCAGACCTTTCTTGATGTCTTTTTCCGTGAATCCTTCCTCCCGCAGCGCCTCGTTGGGCACATTGTCAGGCACCTTGCAGTGCCCGCACAGGCGTCGGGCGAGACGCTGCGCCATGATCAGCAATACCGAGGAGGCGATGTTGAAGGGCGGTACGCCCATGTTGGCCATTCGGGTCAGGGTCTGAGGTGCGTCATTGGTGTGCAGGGTGGACAACACCAGGTGGCCGGTCTGCGCCGCTTTAACCGCAATCTCGGCGGTTTCCAGGTCACGAATCTCACCCACCATTATGATGTCCGGGTCCTGGCGCAGAAAGGCGCGCAACGCCGTGGCGAAGGTCAGGCCTGTCTTTGCGTTCTGGTTGACCTGATTGATGCCGGGGACGATGATTTCCACCGGATCTTCAACGGTGGAGATATTGACATCCGGCTGGTTGAGAAGATTCAGCGCCGTGTACAGGGTGACCGTCTTACCGCTGCCGGTGGGTCCGGTGACCAGGATCATTCCGTAGGGTTTCTTGATCGCGTCCATGAATGCCACTTCCTGGTCCGGATCGAATCCCAAGGCCTCGATACCCAGCTGGGCGCTTGCGGGGTCCAGGATACGCAGAACTACCTTCTCTCCGTACAGGGTGGGGCAGGTGTTGACGCGGAAATCGATGGAGCGGTTCTTGGACAGCCGCATCTTGATGCGGCCATCCTGCGGCACCCGCCGTTCCGCGATGTTCATGCGCGACATCACCTTGAGACGGGCGACCATGCGATCCGCGATGTTGTTCGGTGGCGAGGCGACCTCCTTCAGTATGCCGTCGTGACGATATCGGATACGGAATCTGTACTCGTAGGGTTCGAAATGGACATCCGAGACCTGGCCGTTGATGGCGTCCAGCAGGATCTTGTTCACATAGCGCACGACGGGGGCGTCGCCCACGTCCAGATCCTTGGTATCTTTCTTTTCGTCTTCTTCGGGGGCGAAATCCAGATTTTCCAGGTCCGCGTCCAGCAGTTCGGACATGACGCTTTCCTGGGCTTCGAGGATCTTATCGATCGCCTTGCCGAGCTTGTCTTCCTCCACCACGACGGCCTCGGCCGCCAGTCCCGTGTGGAAGCTTATTTCGGCCAGCGCCCGGTTATTGGTGGGGTCGGATACGCCGAGAAACAGCCGCTTGCCCCGTTTGAACAGGGGTAATATATGGTGATTGCGGACCAGTTTGTCTTCCACCAGCGCCGACGGTATGAGTTCCGTATCGAAGGCATCCAGATCGAACAACGGCGCGCCGAACTCCCTGGCCGCGGAGGCGGCGATTTTCGCGCTGCTCAGAATACCCTGGGAGACCAGGTATTGGACAAACGGCACCCGCTGCTTGATGGACGCCTCGAAGGCAAGCTGGGTTTCCTGATCGCCGAGCACGTCATCCTGGATCAGGCAGCGGGCCAGTCCGCTGAGGGGGAGTATGGGCTGTTGGGTGGCCATGCTTAGGAAAATTTATGCACTTCTGTTAAGCACTATCGTTTTTCTGCTGTCAAGGCTTACCGGAGCCGGCTGTCATCCGGTGCGGCTCACATCCGAGCAGACGCGTCCGCGACTGTCGATGGGCGACCGGTGTCCCTCTAGTCTTCGGCACCGACCGGGCAATATTGAATTTATTTCTCAAAACGGCTGCCGGCCACGGGGGCACCAGGCGTAACCGTTGAAATTATAGCGTATTCCGTACATTTGTCGTCGGCAAAGCGTAACTGTCAGAAGTTTACCACCGCCGCTTCCTGGATCCACGTCCCTCGAAACCATAACAGGCCGAAATAGATCGGGAACCGGTTGGTAAGGGCTCGCTTCAAAATAACTTCACATTTCTGTGCGCCGATCCATCCCGCCTGACCGCGTTGTAACAACTCGAAATATAACAAATATTCCTGCGTTGTTACGCCTTGTCAGACGGGCGCCTCGACGCCCATAAATGTAAATTTATTTTGGCGCGAGCCC
>JAUXGQ010000117.1 GCA_030621975.1 Gammaproteobacteria bacterium
AGCTAGGAGCCTGTCCGAAAATAGCGGTCGTAGCGAGGGCAAGGCTGGTTGAGTCAGATTTCCCGATCATTTGAGGCGAATAGTGGACCTATTTAACGAAAATGATCGGAAAAGCTGGCCAACCAGGCTTGGCCGCAGTAGATCAGTCTATTCCCGGACAGGCTCCTATGGCATCCATCCGGGATATTTCAGCGACGGCGCCCGTTTCCTGCTGACGAGACGAAAACCGCGACCGTAGGTTCGATAATCGGGCCTGCTCCCGGCGCGGGACGACAGGCGTACCTTGTGCGCGTTGTCGTGCCAGGAGCCCCCGCGGATAGCGCGGTATTCCTTGGCGAGATTCTCGTCGAAATAATGCTGCTCCTCGCCGGAAAACTCGTTTCCGAATTTCGAACAGGTCCATTCCCACACGTTGCCTATCACATCGCAGAGGCCGAAGGGGTTGGGTTCAAAAGTGTCTACGGGAGAGGTCTTGTCATTACTCCAGGGGCTGCCGCTGTCGACGCAGTTCGCTTTGTTTGCGCCTATCTCGTTGCCCCACCAGTAATCCGTCTCGGCTCCCGCGCGGGCGGCGTACTCCCACTCGGCCTCGGTCGGCAGCCGGTAAAGGTGCCCCGTCTGTTCGCTCAGCCATTTGCAATAAGCCATGGCGTCCAGCCAGGAGACGTTGATGACAGGTCGGTTTTCCCGCCCCCAGCCGTTGTCGTAGGGCTTCTCCCTGCCGGTGGCCTGGGCGAATCTGTCGTAGTCGGCAAAGGTGACCGGATAAACGCCTGCGGCGAAGCGTTCTACGTATACCTCATGTACGGGTTTCTCATTGGCCCACCCGCTGCCGCTGATATCCCCCATACGAAAGCTGCCACTGGGTATCCAGATCATGTCCGGCCCCGGCGATCCTTCTTTCAAGCTGTCGCGAAAGGGACCGGTGGGCGCGTCTGGTGGCGTGTTGTTTCTCTCCATGCCTGTGTTACGCGGTGATTTACAGAATACGAAATGAAGCTATGATAGCGAACATACTAACGGGAACCGTGATCCGACGACAAGGTATACCGAGGCTATGGGATATGCGCCGCCATCAAGGTCTTCGCGGCCTATTTCTTTTCGATTCGATTTTTCGGAGTCTCAAAGCCCTTGGCGGCCAAGGCGATCTCTAATGCCGTTTCCAACCGAATCACCCGGCCCGTCAGGTCCTCGATCCGGGCTTGCTGATCTTTCACAGTGGCCGCTAATCCTTCAACCTTGGCATCCATGCGGATTACACGGGCGATCCCGTCCCACATTTTGTCGGCAATCCCCATCAGGCTGTGCTGCCTCTTGCTTTGGCTTCCATTTCCGCAATCCGTTTGTTTGACTCCTCGACAAATGCCAGCGCATCATCGATAGCCCTCTCCGCGCTCCCGGTTGCCTTGTTCATTTCCCCGATCATGGCTTCCAGCTCTTTATCGTCGTTAGCAGGCCGATAGCCTTCTGCCGCTCGGCGCATATACTCGCCGGTAGTCAGTCCTGCCTTTCTGGCCTTGGCAACGACTCGCTTCTTTTCCGCCGGCGTCATGAGTACGGGAACTCGTTCTGTAGCTGCCGCCATATTGCGCCTCCCATATGGGTATGTGCTGGTCATGAACATATTATGGCAAAGGAGCTTCATCGATTCAAACGCAGTGCGCATCTCCGATCCCGGCGAACCCGCATTTAAATCACCGCAGAAGGAACCGGGGTGTATTTTTTTCTCCATGCTCGTGTTACGCGGTGATTTACAGAAGACGAAATGTAGTTATGATAACCAACATACAACCGGGAACCGTGGTCCGGCGACAGGATGTTCCGAGAGAGTTTTTGTAAGTTGTGGAATCCTGCAACCCTTTCCCGATATCCAAGGCCATGAGCGCGCGCAATCTCAACAAGATCT
Source organism: Gammaproteobacteria bacterium (assembly GCA_030621975.1). Taxonomy (GTDB): domain Bacteria; phylum Pseudomonadota; class Gammaproteobacteria; order Chromatiales; family Chromatiaceae; genus JAUXGQ01. The sequence goes on from JAUXGQ010000117.1 coordinate 1,907, forward strand.
TCAATCCGCGGCAGGTGGCGGTGGTCGGCGCCAGCGCCGATCCGAACGACAGTGGTTACACGGTACTGCGTAATCTGCTGGATTTCAGGTTTCAGGGGGTGGTCTACCCGGTCAACCCCGAAACCGAGTACGTCCAGGGTATCCAGTCTTACCCCGATCTGGCCGGTTTACCGAAACGTCCGGATCTGGCGGTGATCTGCGGCGACCCGCAACACATCGTTGCCGATGTCAAGCAATCCTGTGAGGCGGGTGTGCCGGGTGTGCTGATTGTCTCCGCCGGGGTGCGCGGTACCCGTTCTCAGCGCGCTGATCTCAACCGGGAGATCCAGGAAATCGCGGCGCAATCCGGCGAAACGCGCATCATCGGCCCGGACGCCCTGGGTGTCATAACGCCCAGAATCGGACTCAATGCCAGTTTCACCCGCCACATGCCCAAACCGGGACACCTGGCGCTGCTCTCGCAATCCGGGGCCCTGGCCAGTGCGATCCTGGACAGAGCGGTAGAAAAAGGCATCGGTTTGTCCCATTTTGCCTCGTTCGGGAATACGCCGGACGTCAGTTTTGGCGATCTCATCGACTATCTGGGCATGGACAACAGCACCCGCGCCATCATCCTGTACGTGCAGTCCATCGACAAATCCAGGGATTTCATGTCGGCGGCGCGGGCCTTTGCCAAGTCCAAACCCATCGTTGCCTTCAAGGCCGGGCGCTTCAGCACGTCGGCACAGGCAGCGGCCCTGCAGACGGGGGAGATGGTGGCCGAGGACGCCGTCTATGAAGCGGCTTTTCAGCGTGCCGGTGTGGTTCGCACCACAGAACTCGACGACATCTTCGACGTCGCCGAACTGGTGGCCTGTAAGCGCATGCCAAAGGGGGCGCGACTGGCGATCGTCTCCAATTCCGGTGGCGCGGCGCTGGTGGCGGCCGATGCGCTTCTGGCACAACGCGGCATCCTGGCTGTCCTGTCGGATGAGACCCTGGATAAGCTTCGGGGCGTCTTGCCTGCGGCGGACATCGCGGGCAATCCGGTGGATCTCACCGACCAGGCGCCTCCTCAGTCCTTCGTCGACGCCACCCGGATCGTCATCGCGGATAACCAGGTGGATGCGGTCCTCGTCCTGCTCACGCCCCAGGCCATGACCAATCCCACCGAAACCGCCGAGCGGCTGGGCGCTGTGACCAAAACCGTGGACAAGCCTGTGCTCGCCGCCTGGATGGGTGGTTTGAACGTGCATAAGGGGATACGTATTCTGAACCAGGCCGGTGTGCCGACCCATGCCTCGCCGGAGCATGCGGTGCGGGCTTTCATGCACCTGGTCAGCTATGCCCGTAACCTGAAGATTCTCTACGAGACCCCACGGGAGATTCCCATAAACTTTCCTCTCAATCGGAGGGAATTGCACAAAGAGTTGAACGGCGGAGCCGCACGAATCATCGAACAACCGCGCGGTCAAGGGCCCAGGGTTCTTTCAGATTATCAGACCAAGCGCCTGTTGCAGGCCTATGAGATACCGGTTTGCGAGACCTATGAAGCCTACTCCCGCCGGGAAGCGGTGAGAATGGCCCGGAGAATCGCCGCACCGGTCGCACTCAAGGTGCTGTCTACACCCCAGATTATCCACAAGTCCGATATCGGTGGCGTGGCGCTCAATCTGCAAAACCGCAAGCAGATCGCCGAGGCCTACGATCACATCCTGTCATCGGTGGCCGCGCACCGCCCGGACGTGGAGGTCAACGGAGTAACCGTTCAGGAAATGGTACAGGTTCGCGATGGCTTCGAGATGATTCTCGGGGCGAAAAAGGATCCAACCTTCGGTGCGGTGATCATGATCGGTATGGGCGGCTTCGGCAGCGGCATCCATCACGATCGAGCGCTCGGTCTGCCGCCCATCAACGAGCGCCTGGCCTGGCATATGCTCGAGGCCCTGCGTTCCTGGCCGTTGCTGCAGGGCTACCGCGGCCGGCCGGGGGTCGACCTGGACCGTATTATCGAGGTCCTTATGCGCTTTTCCTATCTGGTGGCGGATTATCCGGAGTTTCTGGAGATCGATATCAATCCCCTGTCTGTGGGCCAGACGGATGTGGTGGCCCTGGACTCGGTTTCATTGCTGGAGGATCTCGGTCAGCCGCAGCCCTACAAACCCTATCAGCATCTGGCGATCCGACCCTATCCGGAGGAGTACGTTCGGTATGCGTCATTGAAGGACAATACACCGGTGACACTGAGTCCCATCCGGCCGGAGGACGAGCCGCTGTGGAATGAATTGCTCAGCGCTGCCTCCCCGGAGTCTATCCGCTTCCGGTTCCGCTCCATGTTCAAGCAGGTGACCCATGAGATGGCCACGCGTCACTGTTACATCGATTACGAAAGGGAGATCAGCATCGTCGCGGCGGTGGAAGCCGATGCCCGGCGCAAGTTTGTGGGCATGGGCAGCCTTTCCATAGAATCGGACGAAACTGTGGCCGAATTTGCCATATTGGTGGCAGATGCCTGGCAGGGGAAGGGCCTGGGCAGCCTGTTGTTGGATTACTGTATGGAAATCGCCGTTCAGTGGGACGTACAGCGGATCGTTGCGGAAACCGATCCCCAGAACACTAAGATGCTGACGCTTTTCCGCAAACGCGGATTCAATTCAAAAGTGGATATCGAGAACGAGGTCGTATATCTCCACAAGCAGTTGGTTTGAGATTCACCACCAATGGGACGGGTTAATCGAATAAAATGTAGGTTGGGGTGAGGAAGGAACCCCCAACATGAGGGGAATGGATGGGTACGCGTTGGGGTTCGCAAGCTCACCCCAACCTACGGGGCTTTTTCACCGATTATTTATGCGGCGCTGTACTTGACCATACGAGTATCGCTAAAACAACCGAGGAGGATAACTAGTGGCGAACAAGAAAAGGCTGAAAAAGGAAATAAAGCAGTTGCGAAAAAGGGTACAGAAGGCCATGGAGCGAAACCTGAAGGCCCAAAAAGAGCTCGGTCGTCTGCAGAAAAGGGTTGCCAGGCGTGATAAGTCGGTGACGGCGGCGTCGGGTCTGACTGGGGCCCGGTCCGAGGGCGCGTTGGATGAGACGCCGGGATCCGAAGCCCTGGTTGAGTCCGAGGAACGGGGTCTGGCCTCTGCTCAGAGGGCAACCTGGAAAAAGCACGCTTATCTGAGGGACCGATACGAGGCCCACCTCGCCAAAGGTCAGGACAAGACCGATGCACGAAAGCTCGCTAACGCAGACCTGGTGGATAAGTACGGTGAAGATTCCGGGTTCAGCGAACAGGAGTTGCAGGATATCCTCACCTGATCTTGCCTTGCGCATTTAAGGCACAGCTTTTTCCTGCGTTTCGTTCCTCAACGCAGGCTACGGTGAGTGAGCCAGGAGTGTAGACCATGCGGCCCCTTTTTCTGCTTTGTTGTCTGTTGCTTGCCGCAAAGGTTGTTGCGGCCCCGGCGGTAACCTTTTCGAGTCCCGTGGAACGGGTGCCCGTGCTGGAACTGTATACGTCCCATGGCTGCAGCAGTTGCCCACCAGCCGATGCCTGGCTGCGACGGTTCGTGAGCCACACCGGTTTGTGGAATCAGGTTGTTCCCATGGCATTCCACGTTGACTACTGGGACGGGCTCGGATGGCCGGACCAGTTTGCTTCGGCCGCTTTCAGCAAACGCCAGCGGGACTACCGGAAAACGGGACGGATCCGTTCCGTGTACACCCCGGGCTTCGTGGTGGATGGTCAGGAATGGCGCGGTTGGTTTCGTGGCGGCAGGCCGGATCTGGGTGCCGGGCGCGCAGTGGGTCGATTGGAACTCCAGGCCGATCCGGGGGGAGAGGCGACCCTGCGCTTCGCGCCGACCGGCTCCCGCAAGGAGCGGTTCACCGCACACCTCGCGGTACTTGGCTTTGGATTATCCAGCAGCATTGGTTCCGGTGAGAACGCAGGCCACACCCTGGAAGAGGATTTCGTTGTGCTGGGGGTAAGCAGCGGTGAGGTCCGTGCTGCGGATGCCGATCTGGTCTGGACCCTGGACTGGCCGAAAGCCAGGCCGGCCCGGACGACGCGTCGCGCGCTGGCGGCCTGGGTCAGTGTGGAGGACGATCCGGCGCCCGTACAAGCGGTAGGCGGCTGGTTGCCCTGAGCTTTTATAGACAGGATTAACAGGATTTCACAGGATTGACAGGATATTGATATGTGCCTTCCGGATGCAGAGGCTACCGAGAGGACTATCGGGTA
>JAUXGQ010000156.1 GCA_030621975.1 Gammaproteobacteria bacterium
GCGGGCGAAGCGGATGAGACGCTCGTTGAGTACTTGTAGACTGTCTTCTGGCATTCGGCTATTCCTTGGGTGGTTGCTTGTTTCGTTCGCACGGCGGAACCGTTTAACCTAGAAACGGCAGTTGGACGGGGTGTAGAGTGCGTCCAGCGGCTTGGCTGGCAAGGCGCAGCGACGAGGCATAGCCGGAACTGCAAATGTAGGCTGGAGCTTGCCCCAGCTTTGCTGCGTAGTGGTTCACCAAACAAAGAGCTGGGGCAAGCCCCAGCCTACATTAGGACACTAAGCCTTTTTGGCGTATCCGATGGATTGCAGAGACCGTTCGATCTCGTCCAGGATGGCCGGGTCGTCGATGGTGGCCGGGACCCGGTACTCCTGACCGTCCGCGAGCTTCTTCATGGTTCCGCGCAGGACCTTTCCAGACCGGGTCTTGGGTAAACGCGCCACGATGACCACCGTCTTGAAGGCGGCCACCGGGCCTATTCTTTCACGCACCAGCTTCACCAGTCCGGCGGTGATCTCCCCCTGATCCCGGTCCACACCCGCCTTGAGCACCGCAAGACCCACCGGCAGTTCGCCTTTGAGCTGATCGGCAACCCCGATGACCGCGCACTCGGCAATGTCCGGATGGGAGGCCAGCACCTCCTCTATGCCACCGGTGGAAAGCCGATGTCCGGCGACGTTGATGATGTCGTCCGTGCGGCTCATGATCCACAGGTAATCGTCCGCGTCCCGGAAACCGGCATCGCCACTCAGATAGTAACCGGGGTATCTGGACAGATAGGAATCGGTGAAACCACGGTCGTTGTTCCACAGGGTCGGCAGGCAGGCGGGGGGCAGCGGCAGCTTGATGACCATGTCGCCCATGTCGCCGTCGGGCATCTCGCGTCCATCGTCGGAGAGGATGCGCACGTCATAGCCCGGCATCGCTACCGTTGGCGAACCCGGCTTGACCTCCATGGCCTGGATCCCCAGGGGGTTGGCCGCGATGGCCCAGCCTGTCTCTGTCTGCCACCAGTGGTCGACCACCGGTTTGTTCAGCTTGTCCCTGGCCCAGAACAGGGTGTCGGGATCGCAGCGTTCTCCGGCCAGAAACAGAGAGTCCATACAGCTGAGATCGTATTTTGCCAGGTAGGTACCCTCGGGGTCCTCCTTCTTGATAGCCCGAAACGCCGTCGGTGCGGTGAACAGGACGCGCACCTTATAGTCGGAGATCACCCGCCAGAAGGCTCCCGGGTCCGGCGTGCCCACCGGCTTGCCTTCGTACATGAGGGTCGTACAGCCCCGCAGCAGGGTCCCGTAGACGATATAGCTGTGCCCTACCACCCAACCCACGTCGGAGGCCGCCCAGAACACATCGCCGGCATCCACGTTGTAGATATTCTTCATGGACCAGTTCAGGGCCACGGCGTGGCCGCCGTTGTCGCGCACCACGCCCTTGGGTATGCCCGTGGTACCCGAGGTGTAAAGTATATACAGGGGATCGGTAGCGGCGACCGGGACGCAATCCGCCGGCTCCGCGCCGGCCATCTCGTCGTCCCAGTCCAGGTCACGGCCCTCGATCATCGACGCGCTGGCCTGCGGTCGCGCCTTGATGATGCAGCCATCCGGCTTGTGGGCAGCCAGCTCTATGGCCTTGTCCAGTAAGGGCTTGTATTCCACCACCCTGTGCGGCTCGATGCCGCAGGAGGCAGTGACGATAAACTTGGGTTTGGCATCGTCGATGCGGGTGGCGAGCTCGTTGGCCGCGAAACCACCGAACACCACCGAGTGGATGGCGCCCAGGCGCGCGCAGGCGAGCATGGCGATGGTGGCCTCCGGGATCATGGGCATGTAGACGATGACCCGGTCTCCCTTCTTCACCCCGCGCCCGCTCAGCACCCCCGCAAAGCGCGCCACGGTGTCCTGAAGTTCGCGGTAACTGTAGGTCTTCTGCTGATCGGTGACGGGCGAGTCATAGATCAGCGCGGCCTGGTCGCCCCGTCCCGCCTCCACATGCCGATCCAGGCAGTTGTAACAGGTGTTGAGCTCACCCCCGACGAACCAGCGGGCCGCCGGCTTGGCGTCCGCATCGAGCACGCGGTCCCATTTTCTGTCCCAGTCGATGGCTTCCGCGGCTTCCGCCCAGAATCCTTCCGGATCGGTGATGGAGCGTTCATAAAGAGTTTTGTAATTTTCCGACACAGCATCCTCCTTTACTAATACGGACGGGCACTAAATTAGTTTCCGTCCACAAACGTCAATATTTCTCTCGCAAAGGCGCAAAGACGCCAAGAACGAAATATTATTTGGCTTTACGACAATGGGTTATACCTTTGCGATCTTTGCGTCTTGGCGAGAGTCATTCTTTCTGGACGGACACTAATGAGGCCGACAGCGCGGTTTTTGGCGCAGCCACGTATGACGGTTATCAGGTTTTGGTCTCACCTTCCCGGCCCGACAGCCAGACGTCCAGTCCCTGGGCGTTCAGATCGATGTCCGGCGCCAACAGGGATTCGCACTCCGACTCCGGGAGTTCGCAACCATGGGCCTGCAAACCTTCCAGCAACAGCGCACGCATGCGCTCCGCGATATTGCGGCGGCGCATTTCACCGGACGCCTCCTCCGCCAGGGCGATCTCTACGAAAGCACCGATGCTCTCGCGCAACCGGCTGGCGAGGGATTGAGTCAGCTCTACGCTGCTGAAGTGGGTGAGATACAACCGCCTCGCCCCCAGGGCCAGGAGACGGTCGAGCGTCCTATACCAGGCGTCCGGATCGAATTGCACGGGGGTCGTTGTGGCAAACAGAAAAGGGCCCTTGGAGGTGTCAAACTCGCGGTAGGAAAGACCGAAGGTATCACCGGTGAAGATCCCCTGGCTTCGGTCATCATGGACACAGAAATGATGGCGGGCATGTCCGGGGCTGTCATAAAAGGTCAAACGCCGACCGTCGAGGTCGAGGGCGAAGCCATCCGGCGCCTCTATTACCCGATCCGCCGCAACCGGCACCAACTCACCGAAGTTATCCCGGTACGCGGCCTCGCCGTACACCGCTTTGACGCCGGCAATCAGCTTGGACGGATCGATCAGGTGCCGCGCACCACGCGGGTGGACCACGAGCCGCGCCTGGGGAAACGCCCGCATCATGGCGCCCGCGCCACCGGCGTGGTCCAGGTGAACATGCGTGGGGACCACGTAGGCGACCTGTTCGGCCGCGATCCCACGCTCCCGCAACACCTCCAGCACCCCCGGCAGGCTGCGTGGGATTCCGCAATCGATGAAGGCCGCCTGGTCGCCGGCTTCCACAAGGTAACAGGCCGCGAGCCGCGGGCGGACGTAGCCCGTGTCGATACAGGTGATGCCCTCGCCGAGGTCCTGCCGCCATGTTTCGCGCATGCCCATACCTATCGTCAATGTGAAGCTGAAGGGACTTGTCCGGCCCGACTGAGGAAGCGGAGGCGCCGCCGCTGCCGCGATGCCGGCTCAGTATAGCGCAAGTACGCAACAAGCATACCCCTAATACCTGGGGGTTAAAGCGTTCATCCGTGTATACGTATTTGTAACCGTTCACGGTGATACCATGACAAATTACGCATTGAGAGTGAACGGCTACAAGGAGGAAGACCGAATGACCACAAAAGGCACAAAAGACACAGAAGTAAAGAACGACGGCACGCACTTCTTATCAATTTTGGTTCTCCAAGAATTCAATTCAAAAAACTCATTTTGTGAATTATGTGCTTTCTGTGGCCATATCTCCATTCGGATATGAACGGCTACGGCTGCACCGTTCCGAACCCATCGGAAGCACGGCTAATACCAGAGTGGGGATCGAAGGGATTACGCAGATACGATAGGCTGGGGGTTGGCCCAGCGTATCGGCTCGCGAGCAAAGGGCGCAAACAGGCTGGGGCTGACCCCAGCCTACGACTGTTGTCAATCACGGAAAAATCCTTCTCCATCCGTGGCCTTGTCCCAACCCGGTAGCCAATGCCGACGCCGGCACGTCAAGAATCGAAGGGATGACGCAGGACCATGGTCTCGACCCGGTCCGGTCCGGTGGAGACCACATCGATGGGCACCTGGCAGACTTCCTCTATCTTGCGCAGATAGGCCTTGGCGTTATCGGGCAGCGCCTGGTAGTCCATGGCCCCCAGAGTCGATTCCTGCCAGCCCGGCATTTCTAGGTATACGGGCTCGCATTTGCCGAAGCGGTCCGCTCCCACTGGCGGGACGTCCACTTCCTGACCATCCAGTTTGTAGGCCAGGCACAGCTTCACGGTTTCCAGTCCGTCCAGGACGTCCAATTTGGTGATACACAGACCGGTGATACTATTAATCTGCAGGGAGCGTCGCAACGCCACCGTATCCAGCCAGCCGCAGCGGCGCTGGCGTCCGGTGGTGGAACCAAACTCATGACCCTTCTCGCCCAGATGCCTGCCGTTGTCGTCGAACAGTTCGGTGGGAAAGGGACCGGCACCGACCCGGGTCGTATATGCCTTCACTATACCCAGGATGTAGTCCAGATGCCTCGGACCCACGCCACTGCCGCTGGCGGCCCCGCCAGCCGTAGTGGTGGAGGAAGTAACGAAGGGATAGGTGCCGTGATCGATATCCAGCAAGGCGCCCTGGGCCCCCTCGAACAGGATGTTTTCGCCCCTGCTGCGCATCTGGTGCAGCAGCCCGGGGATGTCATCCACCAGCAGCGCCAGTTGTTCACCCTGCGCCAGTGCCTCATCCAGGATTTGCGCATAGTCCAGCGTGTCCGCCCGGAAGAAATTCGCCAGCGCAAAGTTGTGGTAGTCCAGCACCTCGCGCAGACGTTCCTTGAAAAGATCCGGGTCCAGGAGCTCTCCGAGCCGGATGCCGCGCCGGGATACCTTGTCCTCATAGGCGGGCCCTATGCCGCGCCCGGTGGTGCCGATGGCCTTCTTACCCCGCGCCCGCTCCCGTGCCTGGTCCAGGGCGATATGATAGGGCAGTATCAGCGGGCAGGACTCACTGATGCGGATGCGTTGCCGGGCGGCTATGCCGCTCGCGGCCAGCATGTCGAGCTCTTCCAACAGGGCTGTAGGCGACAGCACCACGCCGTTGCCGATCAGGCACAGCACCTCGTCTCGCAGGATGCCTGATGGGATCAGGTGCAGGATTGTCTTCGCCCCGTCTATTACCAGGGTGTGGCCGGCGTTGTGCCCACCCTGAAATCTCACCACGGCCGAGGCGCGATCCGTCAGAAGATCAACGATCTTGCCTTTGCCTTCGTCTCCCCATTGCGTTCCGATTACGACGACGTTCTTACCCATGTTTTTTCTCTAGCTAATTTGCCCCGGCAAAGTTGGAACTAATTCTACGTTGTCTCATTCTAGGAGGACACCAGAGTCCAGCATCCATCCTGGCGAACCAGTACCTCACGACAACCCATTTCCCTGGCCCCTCCACCCTGGCCGGGCAGCGCACACACAACCCGTCGGCCCTGCGCCCTGAGATCTTCCACCCGCCGCTGCAGCGCCACATCGTCCCCCCAGGGGACGAACACGCCGTCATCGGGGGCGCCGTAAAGCGCATCCGCCGACCCGACCTGTATCA
>JAUXGQ010000295.1 GCA_030621975.1 Gammaproteobacteria bacterium
CACACTGGTATTCATACACCGTGCTAACCAATACGATCTTCTTGATCTGCCAGGGTCGCATGCCGCGAAACAAGGGGCACTGCTCGACGAACTGTGACCTGATGCGAATTGACAGAAGATCCCACAGGGTAATCAGCCGGATGGATGACAGCAGGGCGGGGGTAATGATGAAAGTGGACAGTAACGCCAGCCCCATGACCAGCGCGCTCAACATACCGAAACGGACGACAGGTGGGAAGCCGGATAACATCAGGGCGGCGAACCCGAAAGCCAGTGCTACGGAAGCAGACACGATGGGGACGGTCTCTTGCTTTACCGTCGCGGCCAGCGCCGTGGCCTCGTTCTGATGCGAGCGCGTCCGGCGATGATAACGCACCATGAAGTGCATCGTATGATCGACGCAGATCCCCAGCGCAATCGCTGCGACCATGGCGGTGCCGGTATCCAGCGGAATGCCCCAATATCCCATGACGCCGAACAGTACGGCGATGGGAAACAGATTCGGGATTATAGCGACAAACCCGGCCTTAGCATTTACGAACAGCAGAGCGATGACGGCGAAAATGACCAGGATCATCAGTCCCAGGGATTGAGCCTGTGCCCGAGCCATTACGTCCGTCGCCCGCTGGATGAGAACGGATTCGCCGGTGATGTGTGTCTCCAGCCCCGGGTCGATGTGGCTATCCATGAAAGTACGAATTTCGTCCAACGCACGCCCCAGTTCCCAGGAATCTCCAATACCGTGCCGCACGAGGATCCTGGCCTCGCTGAAGTCCGGCGAGACGAAGGCGCGTACACGCTTGTGCCCGATGAAGTTCATGTAGTCGCGGACGATGTCGTCGGAATCGGGAAGCTGGAGGTCGCCCGTGGAGAGCTCTTCCATGGCACTGTGCACCAGGGCGATGTGGTCGGCAAAAGAGAGTGACTTCCCAACATACCCTGTCCCGGCCAAATGATCCTGAAGACTTTCCAATTCTTCGAGATAACGTAGCTTCAGGAAGGTGCCCTCAATCCCCGAGCTCAACACGATGGAAAAGGTTTCCATTCCGGCGAACTGTTGCTGCAGGGTGTTCACCCGCTGGATGACGGGTGAGCCGTTGTCGAAATAGTCAAGCGGGGCATTGCTTACCCGCAATGAGAGCGCCCCGTAGAGGCAAATCAGTGCCGTTATCCCAGTCACCAGCATGACGCCCCGCCGGTTCGCCAGAACATGCTGCAATACCCGGCCAGCGCGTGTTTCGTTTCGCACGCTTTGCACCGGGATTGCGGCCGCGCTGGCGTTCCGCGTACCGAGATAACGCAGGCCGATCGGCACCAGGGTGATGGTGAGCAGGAAATTGATGAGTAGACCGGTCGAGGCCACCAAACCGAACTGCCGCAGCAGTTCCACATCGTTCAGCGCGATGGAGAGGAAGCCGAGGTAGGTGGTAATAAAGGTCAGCAGCACCGCAGAGCCCATGGTGCCCGCCATATGGCTAATCGCCTGTGGCCGCTGAGTACCCTGTCGGACATCGGACTGGTACTCCGCGATCAGGTGAATGTCCTCAGTAGAGCCGATAATGATCAGCAGCACCGGAACAATGGCGGTCATCACGGTTAAGGGAATATCGAAGGCCGCCATCACCCCCAGAGTCCAGACCACGCTCAGGCCCGCAGTCAGGATGGGGATAACGACCCCACCGAGGGATCTAAGGCTGAGCGCGAGGGTGGTGAATAGAACCAGGATCGCCAGCGGTAGCACCCTACGTTGATCCACGTGGATCTTTTTCAGAATCTCTGTGTGCACGTAGGGAGAGCCGATTTGGAAAGCAGTTTCCAGCTGTCCGCGCAAAGGCGCCAGGACACGGTCGATGCCCTCGGAGACACGGGCATCGAAGCCCGGCTGGCCATCGTCGGGTCGCAGATAGACGTTCACCGCTAGCGCCGTGCCTGAGTCGGAGAGCAGGTTGGCGGCGACAAATGGATTGCGCAGTGCTGCTGTCCTGGTCTCCTCGGCCTTCTGGGGTGACGCAGGAATTTCTTTCAGATAAGGATCTGCCGTAACGAACCCGTCGACACTGCGCAGGTGGCCGAGGGAAAACAGGCTTTCGGCGCGATCGACGAAGGGTAGTGCCCCGATCGCCCCGATGGCCGTCCGGATGGCAGTTAATTTCTGCGCATGAAACAGATCTGGATCGGCAAAGACGACGATGGTGACGCTGTCAGAACCGAAGGTATTGAGCGTATGACGGTAGAATTCCCTGGCCGGGTCGTTCTTCACCATCATGCTCTGCGTCGAGAGTTCGAAACGCAGCTCTGGCAGCCTCAGCACGGCGGCTGCCGTGAGCAGTCCGATGATCAACACCACGGGTAGAGGGTATTTCGCTGCGAACCGGATGAGTCTATCCATGCGCATCCGCCCGATTGCCAGCGCAAGTTCCAAGCGAGTCTACGCGCGCGAGCCGCTCGTCCCGGGTCTCGAGCAGGAACCAGGTCTCCCGCTCTCCCTTGCCCTTTACGGCTACCTTGCCACGGGGCTCGCAGACAAATTCGTCTTTGATTAGCTCATAGGTCTCCCGGGTAATCTGGATCTTGCCGGGCAAGCCCAGGGATTCCATGCGACTGGCCATGTTTACCGCGTCACCCCAGACATCGTAGTGAAACTTCTGACGGCCGATCACGCCTGCCACCACCGGTCCGGAACCGATGCCGATACGAAAGTTCAATCGCTTGCTGTCATAAGCATATTGCTCGACGTAGGCACGCATCTCCAATGCCAGGCGCGCCAGAGTCGGGGCGTGATCTGGTCGCGGATGCGGGGCGCCTGAGACTACCATGTAGTTGTCACCAATCGTCCTGATCTTCTCCAGGTCGTACTTCTCCACTAAGCGGTCGAAATGCGAGAACACTTCGTTAAGCAGCTCGACCATCTGTGTCGGAGACAACTCATCTGACAGCGCAGTGAAGCCAACAATGTCGGCGAACAGGATACTGACGGAATCAAAAGAATCAGCAATAGTGCCATGCCTGTCTTTCAATGCGGTAGCAATCTCTTTGGGCAGAACGTTCTCCAGCAAGCGCTCAGATTTTTCCTGCTCGGCGCGCAGAAGCCATAGAAACTGCTGCTCCTGGCCGACGAAATAATGCAGCAGCACGAAAGCAATGGTCGAAACTGCGGCTATGTTAGCAATGAAGAACGAGAGCACGAGCCAGTCGGGCAGGTTGTTTACGTGATCCATGCTCGGCTGGAGGAAACCGCTCAGGCTGACGAGGCACAAGAAGGCCAGAAACCACCTTATGGCTTCGCGGCGTTTTGTGAGTAGCAGGGCGCCGAATGGGCAGATTAACGCCCACAGCACAACGGCACTGGAGTCGACGAACCCGCCCAGAGCCAGTTGCAACAGAAAAGGGAGAATGAGTATGAGCAACAACTGGATGAAGCGAAACAGCGGGAAGGATCGAGTCACGCGGAACAGGAGCACGCTTAACAACGAGAATACCGAGTAGGAGACAGGGATGGCGCCGGCCAGGGGCTCACCGAATGCCGCATACAGGCTGCCCCATAACAAGCCGGCCAGAATGAACATGAGGCTGGCGCCGACCAGCAGCGTCTTATGCAGCCGATCCTCTTCCGTTGCGTCCGGATCTGCGCTGATCCGGCCAAGCAGGGCGATAAAATTGTCCAGCATAACAGGACGCTTCATCTCAATTTCCCCGCTATGGTTACATGTTCTGGTTGCCAGCCGAATTTAAAGCTAGCACAGTCATTACTTTCCAGTGCTGAAAGAAATTTATAGGACATAAAAGGATTTCTATTAGCAACAAGATTATTCCTTTCATCTTTTGGAATCTGTAAGAGACTATTGTTAGCTGTTATTTCCACAATAAAAATTTCTTCCTATTCGTAAAAGTAACTGAATATGCAGGTTCAATAATAAAAAATATTAGTTTCTGAAAGTATCCATAGCAAGCTTTATATCAAAATAAACCTTAACTTTGTTTTAGTATAATAATGAGGTTGCTATATCAGGATTTGTACAGGGATCTTGCAGGTAATACCAACACCAGACATTAACAGTTTTTAGTCTAAAAGACTCAGTTATGG
>JAUXGQ010000487.1 GCA_030621975.1 Gammaproteobacteria bacterium
CCGACAGACTGGCCTGTTCGGGTTTCTAACCGATGCCGCTCCGCTTCCTGGCGAATCCGAACTACCCGGACCTCAAGTAACGCCTAGAATCCATCCCTCCTCCGACTCCACAAGCCTTCGCTGATCCTGGCGGAATCCGGTATCGCCCGCAAACGGGGGCATCGCAGCCTACAGGGCCCCTGTCGCCTTGATGCTCAGATATTGATTGACCAGGGCCACGGGCAGTTGGGGCGCCAGGAGATCCAGGGTCAAGGCGCCGTGGTGGCGCAGGGATTCGTGGCTGCGGGTACGGCTGTCCAGGTAGTCGTTGACCGCCTGGAACCGCAGGGCGCCATCGAAATCGCCGATGCGCTGCTGGAGGGCCTCGTCCAGCAGCGCTTCGCGCAGATCGGCGATCACGACCAGGTGGCGCCTCGTGAGCAACTGCACGGCTTGGCGCAGGTCGTGCTGGTCTTCATCCCGGGTATTGGTGAGAATGACGAGCAGTGCACGGCGCCGTTGCAGGGGCATAAGTTCCCGCGCCGCCATCAGGTAATCCGCGGCCTCCGGGCAGGATTCGATGTCGTAGATCTGATGGAGCAATTTCTTCACCAGGTCGCCGCCCTTGCGGGGCGGGTACCAGCGCCGGGTACCACCGAAGGCCATGAATCCCACGGCATCACCCTGGCGCGCCGCCACATAGGCAAGCAGCAGCATGGCGTTCAGCGCCTGATCGAGATGCACCCTCCCGTCCTCGGCGTGGCGCATGCGGCGCCCGCAATCCAACAGGAAGATCACCTGCTGATCGCGTTCGTCCTGGTATTCCTTGGAGATGAGTTTCTGATAGCGGGAACTGGCCTTCCAGTCGATCTGGCGCAGGCTGTCGCCGGCGCGGTACTCCCGCAACTGGTGGAAGTCGTTGCCCTCGCCGCGGCGCTGGCACTGTCGGATGCCGATCTGGCTCAGCCGGTTGTCCGTGGCCAGCAGCACATAATGGCTGATGTCGCGAAAGTTGGGGAACACCTTCACCCGGTCGGGTTCGGCAATATAGTGCTTCCTGCGCCATAGTCCCAAGGGCGAGTCGATCACCAGATCGGTCCCCTCGAACGTTGCGTCCCCGCGCTCCCTGGGCCGGACACGGTAGCTGAGATGGGCGACCCGGCGTGCCGGCAGCGTCAGCGCCCTGGGCATGTCTTGCACGGCGAAGGCGGCAGGATGGTGATCGTGCACCCTCAGTTGCAGGCCGCGTCCGCCCGGGTTGCCGAGATGCAGGCTGACCGGGGACCAGACCCCTACCGGGATGCTGTGTCGGATCTCACGCTTCAGGTCCAGGGCAGGCAGCCGGCGGCTCAGATACGCGTCCAGGACGATGGCGCCCGCGGCTACACCGGCCAGCGGTTTCCACACCAGGGCCAATCCCGGCACGAATGCGGCCAGCAGGGCAAGCGCGGCGAGCGCCGCGATCAGCAGCAACAGGTTGCGGGACGGGGTCATATCCTCGGCGCATCCACATCGGCGAGGATGTCGGTCAGTACGTCGTCCGGGGTGTAACCCTCGATCTCCAGGTCCGCGGTCAACTTGACCCGGTGTCGCAACACGGCGGGGGCGACCGCTTTCACGTCGTCCGGGGTAACGAAGCCGCTCCCCCGCAGCAGGGCCTGTGCGCGCGCCGAGCGCAGCAGAGAGATGCTGCCCCGGGGTCCAGCCCCCATCTCGATGCCATTCCACTCCCGGGCGGCGCGCACGATACGCACTGCGTAGGCGACGATCTGATCATCCACGCCCAGCCGCGCGGTGTACTCCTGCAGCCGCACGATCTCTCCCGGTTCCAGGACGGGACGTACCGCCGATGTATCCAACATGTCGCCCACGGAGTTGTTGGTCACCTGGCGCACCAGGGCCTGTTCCTCCTCCAGGGCCGGATAGTCGATGAACACCTTCAATAAGAACCGATCCAGTTGCGCCTGGGGGAGCGGATAGGTGCCCTCCTGCTCGATGGGATTCTGGGTGGCAAGCACCAGAAAGGGCTTTTCCAGGTGAAAGGTCTGTCCCTCGATGGTCACCTGCCGCTCCTGCATCGCCTCCAGCAACGCCGACTGGGTCTTGGCCGGGGCCCGGTTGATCTCGTCCGCCAACAGAAAGTTGCAGAACACAGGCCCCTTGCGCACCCGAAAGGATTGCGCCTTCATGTCGAACATCACATGCCCGCTGATGTCGGAGGGCATCAGGTCCGGTGTAAACTGGACCCGGTTGAAGCGGCCCTTGACCGCGGCCGCGAGACTGCGAACCAACAGGGTCTTGCCCAGCCCCGGCACCCCTTCCACCAGCACATGGCCGCCGGCCAACAGGGCGATGACCACCTCTCGGATCACCTGCCCCTGCCCGACCACCGCCCTTCGGATCTCCTGCTCCAGGGCGCACGCCCGCTCAACGACCTGAGCCGGCAGGCCCGACTCTGTGCTTTGTTCTGTCATCTGATCTCCTATCTGGAAATGTGGCTTAATCCACAAGTCTCACCTGGCAGGGCTGAGTTTCATACATAATCCATATCCGACCCGCTCAATTACTTGGGTTCGCCTGGCGGGAGGCGCGCGAGCGGGATGGCGCGCTTAGCGACCCCACGACAGAAATCCGGGACAAGAGTTGCTGCTGCACGGCGCTAGCCTTGATAAGCCCCTGCTCATTGTCGACCCGGCCGTAGAGGGCCGCCTCCACAGCCGGCTGCGCAAGCCCGGCGAGTTCTGCGATCCTCTCGCAGCGTTCTCTCCGCTCGAGCCTGTCGAGGGCCGGATGCCTGCGCCGCCACGCCTGTTCCAGGACCTTCTGGGAGCTGCTGAACATCCCCCCCGC
>JAUXGQ010000402.1 GCA_030621975.1 Gammaproteobacteria bacterium
CAGGACCCCCACCAGTCCGGCCGCAACTTCATCCTGCACTACGGTGACATGACCGACTCCTCGAGTCTGGTTCGAATCATTCAACAGGTACGGCCCGACGAGATCTACAACCTGGCCGCCCAGAGCCATGTGGCGGTCTCCTTCGAGGAACCGGAATATACGGCCGACTCCGACGCCCTGGGGGCACTTCGTGTGCTGGAGGCGATACGGATTCTCGGGCTGGAAAAGAAAACCCGCTATTACCAGGCATCGACGTCCGAGATGTTCGGCAAGGTGCAGGAGGTCCCGCAACGGGAAACCACTCCCTTTTATCCCCGATCCCCCTATGCAGTGGCCAAGCTCTACGCCTACTGGATCACGGTCAACTACCGCGAGGCCTACGGCATGTATGCGTGCAACGGGATCTTGTTCAACCACGAATCCCCCGTACGGGGGGAAACCTTCGTTACCCGTAAGATAACCCGGGCCCTGGCGCGGATCAGTCTCGGCTTACAGGATTGCCTCTATCTGGGCAATCTGGATGCCAAGCGGGATTGGGGCCACGCCAGGGATTATGTCGAGATGCAGTGGTTGATGCTGCAGCAGGACCGGCCGGAGGACTTCTGCATCGCCACCGGACGGCAATACTCGGTGCGGGATTTTGTCAATGCAGCCGCCGACGAACTGGGGATGAAACTGCGCTGGGAGGGTGACGGGCTGGACGAAAAGGGCATCGTGGAAAGCACCACGGGCGGTAACGGCCCCACCGCCAACGAGGTTATCGTCCGGGTCGACCCGCGCTACTTCCGGCCTACGGAAGTGGAGACCCTCCTGGGCGACGCGTCCAAAGCGCGAGAGCAATTAGGGTGGGAGCCAAAAATTACCTTCGAGGAAATGGTCCAGGAGATGGTGCGCACCGACCTCGACCACGCCCAGCGCGACGATCTATGCCGGCGCGAAGGCTTCAAGACATTCGAACGCCATGAGTAACGCCTCGCCAGCTTTTGGAGACATCCCGGTCGATGCTCCGATCTACGTTGCGGGGCACCGGGGTATGGTCGGTGCCGCTATTGTTCGTGCGCTTGACAAGGCCGGCTGCACCAATCTCATCACACGCACCCACGCGGCGCTGGATTTGACCGACCAAGCGGCGGTGCGCGGGTTTTTCGGCGCCCAGGCGCCGCGCTACGTCTTCCTCGCGGCAGCCAAAGTAGGGGGTATTCACGCGAACAACACCTATCCTGCCGATTTCATCTACCAGAACCTCATGATCGAGGCCAATACCATCGAAGCGGCCTTTCGGAGCGGTGTCGAACGCCTGCTGTTTCTCGGCAGTTCCTGCATCTACCCCCGCCTGGCCCGTCAACCGATGGATGAGGCGGCCCTGCTGACCGGTCCCCTGGAGGCCACCAACGAACCCTACGCGATTGCCAAGATCGCCGGCATCAAACTCTGCGAATCCTACAATCGCCAGCAGGGCACGGACTTCCGCTCCGTGATGCCGACCAATCTCTACGGCCCGGGGGATAATTTCGATCTGGAAAACAGCCACGTCGTACCGGCCCTGATCAGGAAATTCCACGCGGCGAAACAAGCGCAATCCCCGGCGGTCCGGATCTGGGGTACGGGCACCCCCAAACGGGAGTTCCTGCATGTGGACGATATGGCCGACGCCTGCGTCTACCTGATGTCCCTGCAACCCTCGGTTTACGCGAAGCGCACCGAGCCCATGCAATCCCATCTCAATCTGGGTTCGGGCGAGGATCTGTCCATCGGTGAATTGGCGGAGACTGTTGCGGATATCGTCGGATTCCGGGGCGCCCTCGAATTCGATACCTCCAAGCCCGACGGTACCCCCCGAAAACTGCTGGACGTTTCCCGTCTGGGCGCCTTGGGTTGGCAGGCGCGGATCGGGTTGCGCGAGGGCTTGGAACAGACCTATCAATGGTTCCTGGACAATCAGGCCGACGTTCGCGGCTAGGAGCCTGTCGGACTTAGGGGTTCGACCGGTTTGTTGCTCCTGCAAAACCGGCACTTCCGCCATCCATGGCGGTCGTATCGAGGGAAAGCGGGATCGAGTCAGATTTTTTGGTCGATTGAGGCGAATAGTTATTCATATTTTTAGTGTCTATCCAGAACCGTCGCCAGCGCTTTCCAGCCGCGAAATATTGCTTTTCTTGGTGCCAAGCAGCGCCGCCATCTGCGTTTGCGTAAGCCCCGCCGCTTTGCGCAGGGCAATCATTCGGCGCTTCATCTCATTAGCATATTTTCCGTATTTCCGAATATATGCTAACATTGAGCGCGTCCGCACCAAATTGCGAGGCAAGACAAATGAGAGAAACACTAGTGGTATCCAGCCGCGGCCAGATCACCCTGCCCGCCGCACTACGCAAACGTCTGGGAATCAAAGGCGGTGACATCGTGATTCTGGAAGATCGCGGGAATGAGCTCGTACTAAAGCCAGGTATCGTCCTCGAAATCCAGCACTACAGCGATGAGCAAATCGCTCAGTGGAATGCTGAGGATAAACTTACAGATCAAGAGCGGGCTCGAATACTCGATACGTTGGCCACACCAAAAAAATGAGGCTTTTTCTCGACGCGAACATATTGTTCACCGCCGCACATAATCCGAAAGGAAAAGCCTTCCTGGTTATTGAACTTGGGAGCCAGGGGTACTGGGAACTGTTCTCAAGTCCCCATGCGCTTGAGGAAGCACGCCGAAACCTGGAGAGAAAATTTCCGCGTTCGCTGGATGACCTTGGCACACTTCAGCACGGCATCCACCTTATTGAGCATTTGGCCGGCCTTGGCTACCCTAAAGGCCTTGCACAAAAGGATCAACCGATATTTCAAGCTGCGCTGGCTTGTCAGGCAACCCACCTGATTACTGGTGATTTAAAGGACTTTGGCCCCTTCATGAACCAGCCAGAAAATACGTTTGGCGTCTGCATCCAAACCGTTGCCGAATTTTTGAATCAGCCTGGTTAACTGTGCTTTGCGTGCTGGTTATTCGGCAGATATTTTATCGTTCTATAATCAGCCGTCGAGTTCCGCGGTAAAGTACCCGCTATCTGCGGTTTCCACAAACGCGGCGGCCGTCGCAAGGAGCTTCCCGTGGATCGAGAACCAGACATCTTGGTACGACCATAGCCCCAACTTGCCGAACTTGGCGGAATCAAGTCAGCTATAAAACTGAGTAGGAGGCAGGTAGAGGGGGCAGACCCGAATGGCACTTACTTAAGGAATAAGTCTCCGTCATCCCGGCGCAGGCCGGGATCCAGAACCGTCGCCAGAGGTACTTTCCCTGGATTCCGGCCTGCGCCGGAATGACGAATAAGCTGCTTAGAAAGGCATGTACGGCTGAGGCATGTACGGCTTAAGTCAGTGCCATTCGGGTCAAACCCCTGGCGTCGGCAGCTCAGACCCTAAC
>JAUXGQ010000105.1 GCA_030621975.1 Gammaproteobacteria bacterium
ACCTGGAACCGGCGCGGCCTTCGAGCGGCTCCGCGCCACCGGTGTCGAGCGCATCTACCTGGTCTCCGGGGACGAGCGGCCGGTGGCCGAGGCGTTGAGTCGGCAACTGGGATTGGACGCGTGCCACGCGGAGTTGTTGCCCGAGGACAAGGCCCGGGTGGTACGCGAAATGCGCCGCGAGGGCGGCACCCTGGTCATGGTGGGCGACGGCGTGAATGACGCCCTGGCGCTGGCCGAGGCGGACATCGGCATCGCCATGGGTGCCGGCGGCTCGGAGGTGGCGATCGAGGTGGCGGATATCGCGCTGGCCGACAGCGACATTCAGAGCCTGATCTATATTCGAGACCTGAGCAGAGCGACCCTGCGCACTGCCGAGCAGAACTACTACCTCGCGGTGGGCACCAACCTGGTGGGTATCGCCCTCGGCGCGTCGGGCTGGTTGACCCCAGCCATGGGGGGCTTGATTCACATCGCCCATACCCTGGGCATTCTGTTGAACTCGTCCCGCTTGCTGGCGTTCAAGAGCAAAAGATGAGGTGCATTGTATTGAATTCCGTTACACCATCCGTCTCTCCGCGGGAGTAGGGAGTGAACGATCGAACGCTCGCTTCACCATCTCTGACCCGCGACTGGCTGATTAAACGTTTTCGGGATGCGCCACTGACCCAAAGGTCTATGCGGGGGGATCACAGCCTCAGCGCCCACCCGAGCCCCGAAGCACCGCTGGTACCGGCGGCGGTGCTGGTGCCCATCGTCGACCGTGCGCAAGGACTGACCATCCTGCTGACGCGGCGCACCGACCACCTGGACAATCATGCGGGCCAGATCAGCTTTCCCGGTGGCCGGGTGGAACCCGGTGACCGGACCCCTGACGATGCGGCGCTCAGGGAGACCCGGGAGGAAATCGGGCTTGCCAGCGATCGCTTGGAGATCCTGGGTCGTCTCGGTCGCTATCTGACCCGGACCGGCTTTTCCGTGACGCCTTTAGTGGGAATCGTGTCGCCGCCGGTGCAATTCGATCCCGACCCCTTCGAGGTCGCCGAGATATTCGAGGTGCCGCTGGACTTCGTCCTGAACCCAAGCCACCACCAACGCCTTCGGCGCCGTTTCGAGGGGCGTGAGTATGAGTTCTACGCCATCCCCTGGGGAGATTATTTTATCTGGGGCGCCACCGCGGGGATGCTGGTCAATCTCTGTGAGTTTCTCAGCCGGCCCTGAAAGAACGATTGTCAAATGACAACCTGAGTGCCATGCGCCTGGCCCGACCGTTTACGCCTCCCTTGGCGTTTTCCCGTAGGAGCCCGCTTGCGGGCGAACTGTGCGCCGCTCGAACCATGTTCGCCCGCAAGCGGGCTCCTACGGATTGACGCACATGTAGGCTGGGGCTTGCCCCAGCTTTGCTGTGTATCGGATCGCGAAACGAAGAGCCGGGGCAAGCCCCAGCCTTCTACGACAAAGCATAGGGCAACGGATTGCGGCTCAGGGCCACGGCGAGGATATAGGCGAAGGTTGCGATAGCCAGCAGGGCCGCGACGCGGCGATGCTGGACGGTGCGCCCGCGTTTCAGGGCCAGGCTGCCGAAAACGATGTAGGCGAGGAGGGCGAGCAGCTTGGCCGTCAGCCAGCCATTGGCGAGAGGATACTGGTGGGTCAATACCGCGAGGGTGATGCCGGAGATGAGCAGCAGGCTGTCATTGACGTGCGGAATGACCTTGACGACCCGGTGCTGCAACCGGGGGGATGCCTGGAGCATCCAGACGACACGCAGGAGAAACAGTGCCGAGGTGATGAACACGGTACCGAGATGCAGCGACTTGATCAGGAAATAGGTGGACATACCGCTTACGACTGAATGGGTTGAATCGAGGTCACTCGGGTGTATCCCTGGTCCAGGGTCCAACGTAGATTGATGTCGCACAAGTGCATTCCAAAGGATGTGCGTTGCGCGTCGTTCACCAGGTATGCCGGCCGGGGGTCCTGCTCCAACACCTGGACGATCAACCTGCGCAGATAATCCGCCTCACCCTCGTCCAGGCTGTTCAGAAACGCTTCGGCAGGTTCGCTGAACCGGACCGTTTGCGCTCGTTCGGGTGCCAGGGGGGCGAAACTGCCCTGCGCCGATGGCAGGCTGTCTGCGTACGGAAGATAGGGCTTGATGTCCAGTACCGGCGTGCCGTCCATCATATCCACACCCTTCAGATGCAGTCGCAGACTGTTCTCGGTGTGTTCGATGGAGAGCAGTTCTACTGCCGACATCCCCAAGGGGTTAGGGCGAAAAGGGGAGCGGCTGGCAAACACGCCCACCCGGCGGTTGCCCCCCAGACGCGGGGGCCTGACCGTGGGTTTCCACTCTTTTCGCAGGCACTGATGGAATACGAACAGGACCCACAGGTGAGAGATATCTTCCAGACCCTTGACCGCCTCCGGGCGGTTGTAGGGAGGCAATAGTTCCAGGCTGGCACGGGCGGCAGGCACCAGGCCGGCCTGGCGGGGGATGCCGAACTTTTCCTTGAAACAGGAATGGATAATGCCGATGGGCTCGAAGCTGAATGACATGCTGATGCTGCTATCGCGACTTGCCGAAATCGATGACCTTCTTCAGGGGCGACAGGTTGATTTCATCGAATACCATGCCGGGGCGGGCGCCGAGCACCAGAGCCGCCGCATCGGCAACCTCCTGGGGCCGGATGAAGTTTTCTTCCTCCGCTCCCGGGCGAAAATCCAGATCCGCATAGAATTCGGTGGCCACCATGCCGGGGTTGATAAGGCAGACCCTGACATGGCTGTTGGCGCATTCCCTGCGCAGCGACTGGGCGAATCCGCGCAAGGCGAATTTTGCGGCCGAGTAAACCGCCCCCTTGGGGCCGCCGGCGAGGGCCGCCTCCGAACCCATCAGGATCAGGTCGCCGTGGCGCTTGCGTTTCAGAAGCGGCAGAAAGGTTCTCGTGACATAGAGGTGCTGTACGAGATTGACGTCGATCATCTCGCGGATCTGCTGGTAGGAGAACTCCTCCAGGGAGCCGAATCTGCCCATGCCCGCACAGCAGACGATGCCGTCGATATCGGGAAATCGGGTGGCTACCGCCTTCAGCCGCTCGGGGAGCTCATCGATCAGGGCGAGATCGATAACCAGGGTTTCCAGTCCATCGGGGCGCCCGGTCCAAGTGCTGAAATCCCGCCCGATCCCGACCACGCGTGCGCCCCGGCTCAGCAGGTGCTCGGCGATGGCCCGGCCTATGCCGCGGCTGGCGCCGGTCACAAGAATGCGGCGGTCAGCCAGATTCACAGCGTCGCCCGTACATCATTGAGATATTGCAGCAAGAGCGCCAGGGTGTGCTGTTGTTGGGCGATCCACGCGCTTACCCGTTTCCCGTTGATAGCCCGCGCAGGGCTGTGCTGGTTGTCTGAGACGATCTTGAAACAGTGTACCAGTTCCGGTCTCGTAAAGCGGCGCGCCGTCGGCAAGAACCCCGAGGCCTCCATGTCGAACGCCCCCGGCTGCCCATAATCGAAGGTCGGTTGGTCGACGGTGATCAGGCTCATGGTACGCAACGGTAGATCGACCATCAGCGGTGGACGCCATTGGCACCCGCTGGCGGCATCGGTGACGCTGTGGGCGAGCAGGGCCTCCCCGGTCGGCAGATCCCTGTGTCCCGCGATGCCCAGGTTGATCCAGATCGGTTTGTCCTGCGCACTGTCCAGCCCATGCAGGAACTCCGTGGCGGCGGCCGCGGCGGCCTTGCCGATCCCCGAAACCACCAGGGAGACCGACCCGCTCCGATAGACCGGAAAATCCCCATGCGGGGCGAGGCGCTTGAGTTGGAAGAAGGCTACAACGGGCTTTGCCTCGGCGGGCAGCGCGACCACGAAGTTGACCGGTGACGGCATCAATGGGCGACCCCCAAACGGTCCCGCAGCGCCTGATACTTCAGCCACTTTTCCTGATAGCGCAAGGCCGGTTCGGTATGCTGCCTTTTTCGGGCCCCCTGGGCCAGGATGCCGGTTTTGTGGATCAGCATTTCCGCGACCGCGATCCGGTCACCCGGGGAAAGCCCCGGCGTATCGATGATCTTTTCCAAGGCCTGAATGCGGAACCGGTCCATCCCCCAGTAGCGCCGGGAGAGTTGGTCCCGGTGGCCGCCGTGCTTGACGATCATGGGCTTTTCCAGGAACAGCACCGGATGCCGGGCGCAGATGCGCAGCCACAGATCATAGTCTTCGCAGGCCGGCAGGGATTCATCGAAGAGGCCGATCTCATCGAACAGCGAGCGCTGGATCATCACGGACGACGGGGAGATGACACACAATGGCAGACATTGCCGGAAGATATGGCCACCGTTCTTGGCATGCTTTTTCATGGCGTTTACCCGCACACCGTTGCGTATCCATATCTCCTCGGTATGACAGATCCGGTGGTCCGGGTGCTCGGACAGTGCCTGGACCTGGGCGGCGAGTTTGTCTGGCAGCCATTCGTCGTCCGAATCGAGAAACGCGACCCACGCGCAGCGGGACAGCCGGATGCCCTGGTTGCGGGCATGACTGACGCCCCGGTTGTCCTGGTGGACATAGTGACAGTGCGGGTACTCGGTTCTGATCAAACCCTCGGTATCATCCGTCGAGCCGTCATCCACCACCAGCACCTCGGCAGGCGCATGGGTTTGACCGAATACCGACCCGAGGGCGCGCTCCAGGGTGTGCGCCCGATCATGGGTCGGAATGATGACGGATATGTCCACTACTGATTGCCTGGGATGGTTTCCGCTCCATTATGGCGCGAGCCAAGCGGGATGAAAAATATCTGTAATTATTCACCACAGAGACACAACGTTCGCCAATTCTACTTTGTTACCCCGGACAACCCCAGCCTGTAGGAGCCCGCTTGCGGGCGAAGGTATTTGGTACGCCGTACTGTTCGCCCGCAAGCGGGCTCCTACGGATAGTCCGCTAGTTGCCGTATCCAAACGTGACGGGAGTCCGGTGCCCCGCAGTTCCCCGTTTTCTCCACTCCGCTTTGTGGTGTAGAATCTCCGCTTTGCTTGCGGCGGATTTCAACATGCATGACATCAATCCGATCATCAATAAACTCAGCGACTTGAAGGGAAGGTCCCAATCCTTGAGGGGGTACCTTTGACTTTGCGGAAAAGAAAGACCGCCTGACCGAGGTCCTGCGGGAACTCGAGGATCCCGGAATCTGGAACCAGCCGGCGCAGGCCCAGTCCCTGGGTCGGGAGAGGGCGGTGCTCGAGGCTATCGTGATCACCCTGGAGGAGTTGGAGACCGGTCTGAGCGACGCCAGCGATCTGATGGAGATGGCGGTGGAGGAGGGCGATGAGGACGTTGTCAACTCAGTCGCCACGGATCTCCAGGGATTCGAGGAACGGGTCGCCGAACTCGAGTTTCGACGCATGTTTGCCGGTGAGATGGATTCCAGCAATGCCTTCCTGGACATTCAGTCCGGTTCCGGTGGCACCGAGGCCCAGGACTGGGCGGAAATGCTGCTGCGGATGTACCTGCGCTGGGGGGAACAACGGGGCTTCAAGACCGAGCTGATCGAGGTCTCCGCGGGCGAAGTCGCGGGGATCAAAAGCGCGACCATCCGGTTCGAAGGGGAGTACGCCTTTGGTTGGCTGCGCACGGAGACCGGGGTACACCGGCTGGTGCGAAAATCGCCTTTCGATTCGGGGAATCGGCGCCACACTTCGTTCGCGGCGGTATTCGTTTCACCGGAGGTCGACGACGACATCGATATCGACATCAATCCGGCCGATCTGCGAATCGACGTCTACCGCGCCAGCGGGGCCGGAGGACAGCACGTGAACCGGACCGAATCGGCGGTGCGCATCACCCACAACCCGACGGGGATCGTGGTACAGTGCCAGAACGACCGTTCCCAGCACTCCAACAAGGCCACCGCCATGAAGCAGCTCAAGGCCAAGCTCTATGAGTTCGAAGTCCAGAAGCGCAACGCCGATCAGAAGCTGGTGGAGGACTCCAAGTCCGATATCGGCTGGGGCAGTCAGATCCGATCCTATGTGCTGGATCAGTCCCGTATCAAGGACCTGCGCACCGGCGTGGAGACGGGAAATACCCAGGCGGTTCTGGACGGGGGGCTGGACAATTTTATCGAGGCAAGTCTGAAGAGCGGACTGTAACCCTAATGACCCGCCAGCGTTACGCAGCGCATGTAGGCTGGGGCTCGCCCCCAGCTTTGCTGCGCACTGGCTTGCAAAACAAAGAGCTGGGGCGAGCCCCAGCCTACAGTTCCGGCTATGCCGGCATAGGGTAACCGA
>JAUXGQ010000046.1 GCA_030621975.1 Gammaproteobacteria bacterium
CCGAATCCACAGCGCGCTGAAGCCGGGGGAATCCTGGACAAGGAGATGCCCATGCACGTGTCCAATGTCGCTCTCTACAATTCGGATGTGGGCAAGGCCGATCGAGTGGGATTCAAGTTCCTGGAAGACGGCCGTAAGGTGAGATTTTTCAAGTCGAATGGCGAAGTAGTGGATATCTGAGGCAGACAAGGCGATGGCACGATTAGAGCAACACTATCAAGAAAATGTCGTCAAGCAACTGATGGAGAAGTTTGCCTTCAAAAGCGTCATGCAGGTGCCCAGGATCGAGAAGATCACCATTAATATGGGTGTCGGCGAGGCCATCGCCGATAAAAAGGTCATGGAATTCGCGGTTCGGGATATGCGGCAGATCGCGGGTCAGAAACCGGTGGTGAGAAAGGCCCGTAAGTCGATTGCCGCTTTTAAGGTCAGAGAAGGCTGGCCTGTCGGTTGCAAGGTTACCCTGCGGCGTGAGCGTATGTATGAGTTTCTCGACCGTTTGATCAATATCGCCATACCGCGTATTCGGGATTTCCGTGGCCTCAATCCGAAGGCTTTCGACGGTCGAGGCAGCTACAGCATGGGCGTCAAAGAGCAGATCATTTTCCCGGAAATCGATTACGAGAAAATCGATACCCTGCGGGGTCTGGACATAACGATCACGACCAGTGCGGCCAACGACGCAGAAGGCCGGGCGCTGCTCGAGGCATTCCAATTTCCGTTCAAGAATTGAGACAGCAAGATGGCAAAGAAAAGCATGATAGCCAGGGAGGCAAAGCGTAAACGGCTGGTGGCGAAGTATGCCGAGAAACGCGCGGCATTGGCGTCGACGATAGCAGACCCGAACAGCACCCAGGAGCAACGCGAAGAGGCTTTGCTCAAGCGACAGAAACTGCCGCGTGATTCCAGCCCCTGCCGCGGCCGGAATCGCTGCCGCGTGACTGGTCGCCCGCATGGGTTTTATCGGAAGTTCGGTCTCGGCCGTAACAAGTTGCGGGAAGCGGCCATGCGAGGTGATGTGCCTGGTCTGGTCAAAGCCAGCTGGTGAGTAGATTTTTTCATTGAACAGGGGTATCGGGCTGTGTATGACAGCGGACTGACCCCGGGAGCGTAGAAACGATGAGTATGTCAGATCCCATTGCGGATTTGCTGACCCGCATCCGTAATGGTCAGGCGGTGAGCAAGGAGTCCGTGCGCATTCCGGCGTCGAATGTGAAGAAGGCGATAGCATCAGTGCTCAAGGATGAGGGATACATCAAAGATGTAAGCGTCGAAGAAGTGGATGGAAAGCCGCTCATGGTTATCGAGCTGAAGTACTTTCAGGGCCGACCGGTTATTGAATGGATCAAGCGGGTCAGCCGGCCTGGTTTGCGGGTTTACAAAGGCAAGGATGAGCTCCCGAACGTACGCAGTGGGCTCGGTATTGCGATAATCTCGACCTCCAAGGGCGTCATGACCGACCGCGCGGCTCGCGCATCCGGTTATGGTGGCGAAGTCCTGGCGTTCGTAGCTTAATGAAGGAGACCGGCAGATGTCGAGAATAGCCAAGAGTCCGGTTCCCCTGTCATCCGGCGTAGATGTGAAACTCTCGGGACAATCCATTTCGGTCAAGGGTCCCAAGGGGACGCTGGAGTTCGCCATCCACCCGCACGTGAAGGTCGTCGAGGAAGACGCTACCCTCAAGGTGAGTCCGCAGCAGGAAAGCAAGCAGGCATGGGCCATGGCGGGCACCACCCGTGCGTTGCTCAGCAACATGGTTGTCGGCGTGACCAAGGGCTTTGAGCGCAAGCTCGCCTTGGTGGGAATTGGTTACCGCGCCCAGGCCAAAGGACGGGTTCTGAACCTGACCCTGGGTTACTCCCATCCCATCGATTACAAGGTACCCGAGGGTATCGAGGTCAACACCCCTTCACCCACTGAAATAGTGGTGTCCGGGTATGACAAACAGAAAGTTGGTCAGGTCGCGGCCGAAATCAGAGGTTTCCGCCGCCCCGAGCCCTACAAGGGCAAGGGCATACGGTATGCGGACGAAGCGGTCGTACGCAAAGAAGCGAAAAAGAAATAGGTTTGACGATGGACAAGAAAGTATCTCGTTTGCGTCGCGCGGTGAGAGCTCGAGCCAAGATCCGGGAGTTGGGCGTTCACCGTTTGACCGTCCACCGCACGCCAAGGCATATCTATGCGCAAGTCATTGCGCCCAGCGGTTCCGAGGTCGTGGCCTTTGCCTCCACCATCGATAAGCAGTTGCGCAGTGAACTGCAGAGCGCCACCGGGAACATTGCCGCGGCCACTGCGGTCGGAAAGAACATCGCGGAGCGCGCCCGAGCAGCGGGCGTTGAGACGGTGGCCTTCGACAGGTCGGGGTTCAAGTTCCATGGCCGTATTAAGGCATTGGCGGAAGCCGCCCGCGAGAACGGTCTGAAATTTTAGAGGTTAGGTTATGGACAGTTTCACTGCAAAGCCGGAAGGCGACGAACTTCTGGAAAAGCTGATCAACGTCAACCGGGTTGCCAAGGTCGTAAAAGGTGGTAGGCAGTTCGGTTTTTCCGCCTTGACCGTGGTGGGCGACGGTAAAGGCCGCGTCGGTTTTGGGCGAGGCAAGGCGCGGGAGGTTCCGGTGGCGATACAGAAGGCCATGGAGAACGCCCGCAGAAACATGATTGCGGTGAAGCTGAAAGGTAGCACTCTTCAGTACGCGATCATGGCCTCCCATGGTGCCGCGAAGGTGCACATGCAGCCGGCCTCCGAGGGTACCGGAATTATTGCCGGCGGCGCCATGCGGGCGGTTTTCGAGGTCGTGGGCGTGCAAAACGTGCTTGCCAAATGTATGGGTACGAACAATCCCGTAAACGTGGTTCGCGCTACCCTCCGGGGGCTGGCGGAGATGCTGGATGCCGAATCGGTGGCCGCGAAACGGGGCAAGACGGTCGAAGAGATTCTGGGGTAAGAGATGGCCGAGAAGAAAATGATGCGCGTTACGCTGGTGCGTAGCATGAACGGGCGGCTGGCCAGGCACAAGGCCTGTGTGCGCGGGCTGGGTTTGCATCGCATGCACGAGACTGTGGAGGTCGAAGACACCCCCAGTACCCGGGGCATGGCGAATAAGGTGTCCTACATGGTCAAGGTGGAGGAGGCTTGAGATGCATCTGAATGATTTACAACCCGCGCGGGGCAGCAGGCGAAACCCCAAGCGTGTGGGACGAGGTATCGGCAGTGGTTCGGGGAAGACCTGCGGTCGCGGCCACAAGGGTCAGAAATCCCGCTCCGGCGGTTACCACAAGGTGGGCTTCGAAGGCGGGCAGATGCCCTTGCAGCGCCGTCTGCCGAAGGTGGGTTTTCGATCCCGCGGCAGCCGTTTTGCGGCTGAAGTACGCCTCCACGAGCTCGCAATGGTGGATTCGGACGTGGTGGATCTGGCGGCATTGAAAAGTGCCAAGGTCGTGCCGGGCTGCATACAACAGGTCAAGATTATCGCCTCCGGCCAACTGGAGAAAGCCGTCACCGTGCGGGGTCTCGGCGTGACCAAGGGTGCACGCCAGGCCATCGAGGCGGCGGGCGGGAAGATCGAGGACTAAATGGCGGGACAGTCCTCTTCACTCGCGAGTACCCTCGGTGGCATGGGTCGCCTGACGGAGTTGCGTCGTCGGCTGCTGTTCGTCCTGGGCGCGCTATTGATTTTCAGGATCGGTACCTTCATCCCGGTGCCGGGCGTCAATCCGGTAGCGCTTGCGGCGCTGTTCGAGCAGCAGCAGGGCACCATCCTCGACATGTTCAATATGTTTTCGGGCGGCGCACTCAAACGCGCCAGCCTGTTTGCCCTCGGGATCATGCCGTATATTTCGGCTTCCATCATCATGCAGTTGATGTCGGCGGTGATCCCGAAACTCGAACAGATGAAAAAGGAGGGCGAGGCTGGACGGCGCAAGATAACTCAATACACCCGTTACGGTACGGTGGTACTCGCGACCTTTCAGGCCATAGGTATCTCCATTGCGCTGCAGAGTCAGACGGCGGGTGGTCAGGCGGTGGTAACCCACAGCGGTGCCGGCTTCGTCTTTCTGGCGGCCGTATCCCTGGTTACGGGCACCATGTTTTTGATGTGGCTCGGTGAGCAGATAACGGAACGGGGCATAGGCAACGGCATCTCGATCATTATCTTCGCCGGCATCGTCGCGGGACTGCCGGCGGCAATAGGCGGTACCTTGGAACTGGCGCGCACCGGCGAACTCAATGCGCTTACCATCCTGACGCTGTTTGTCCTGGTGATCGTGATTACGGGCTTCGTTGTATTCGTGGAACGGGGCCAGCGAAGAATTACGGTGAATTACGCGAAGCGTCAGCAGGGCCGCAAGATGTATGCCGCGCAAAGCACCCACTTGCCGCTGAAGCTGAACATGGCGGGCGTCATACCACCGATTTTCGCCTCCAGTATCATACTGTTTCCCACTACCATCGGGCAGTGGGTGGGTAATTCCGAATCCATGCGCTGGCTACAGGACATAACCAGCAAGATCGCACCGGGTGAACCCATCTATGTGATACTCTATTCGCTCGCGATTATTTTCTTCTGCTTCTTTTATACCGCGTTGGTTTTCAATTCCAAGGAAACCGCGGACAATTTGAAGCGCTCTGGAGCGTTCATTCCCGGTATCCGCCCGGGCGAACAGACGGCACGGTATATCGACGGCGTCATGTCGAGGCTTACCCTGGCCGGCGCGATCTACATTACCAGCGTCTGTCTGTTGCCGGAATTCCTGATCGTCGGTTGGCGAGTACCGTTTTATTTTGGCGGCACCTCGCTGTTGATCATTGTGGTGGTGGTCATGGACTTCATGGCGCAGGTGCAGGCGCATCTGATGTCCCACCAATACGAAGGCCTTATGAAGAAGGCGAACCTGCGAGGCGCCGGCGGCGGCATGCTCCGCTAGCTCGCTACAGACTTCAAGAATTTGGAGAACGAGCCATGAAAGTACGGGCATCGGTGAAAAAGATGTGTCGAAATTGCAAAATCGTGCGTCGTAAGGGCGTGGTCCGGGTGATTTGTAAGGATGGTCGACATAAGCAGCGTCAGGGTTGATTTTCCTGGGGTATCCAGTTATATTTGCCCGTTTCCCCTCGCGGTAAAAGAGCGTTTTACGCAGGAGCTGATTACAGATGGCCCGAATTGCAGGCGTCAACATCCCGGACCGGAAGCATACGGTCATTGCCTTGACTTCCATCTACGGCATTGGGCAATCCAGAGCAGCGCAGATCTGCGCGGATGCCGGAGTCAATTCCACTGCCAAGATAAAGGACTTGACGGAACAGGAAGTCGACGCCCTTAGAAGCGAGGTGACCAAGTATTCCGTCGAAGGCGATCTCAGACGGGAGATATCCATGAATCTGAAACGCCTGATGGACCTGGGGTGTTATCGTGGTATCCGGCACCGCCGGGGCCTGCCTCTGAGGGGGCAGCGTACCAGGACCAACGCACGAACTCGTAAGGGTCCAAGACGCCCGATTCGCAGGTAAAGGATAGACCGAGTTCGATTTATAGAATAGATAGGTTTGCAGGATAAATGATGGCTAAACCGAGCAGTAGTCGTACCCGAAAGAAGGTCAAAAAGAACGTCGCCGATGGGGTTGCGCATATTCACGCGTCGTTCAACAACACGATCATTACCATAACGGACCGTCAGGGCAACGCCCTGGGTTGGGCGACGGCAGGGGGCTCCGGATTTCGTGGCTCGCGCAAGAGCACCCCGTTCGCGGCACAGGTTGCCGCGGATCGCGTCGGAAACACGGTGAAGGAATTCGGCGTGAAGAATCTGGATGTCAACGTAAACGGCCCCGGGCCGGGTCGCGAGTCCGCCGTGCGGGCCCTCAACAACGCGGGATTCAAGATTACCAGCATCGCCGATGTTACGCCGATTCCCCACAACGGCTGTCGCCCGCCGAAAAAGCGACGCGTCTGAACTTGGAGTAACAGCATGGCAAAGTATACAGGCCCAACATGTAAACTCAGTCGCCGCGAGGGCACGGATCTTTTTCTGAAAAGTCGGG
This sequence comes from Gammaproteobacteria bacterium, assembly GCA_030621975.1. Lineage (GTDB taxonomy): Bacteria > Pseudomonadota > Gammaproteobacteria > Chromatiales > Chromatiaceae > JAUXGQ01. The sequence continues at coordinate 6,043 of JAUXGQ010000046.1, forward strand.
TGCGCGCGCTGGATTCCAAATGTAACCTTGAAAAAGTTCCGGGCCAGACCACCGATCGGCGCCGTCGCATTTCAGACTATGGGTTGCAGTTAAGGGAAAAACAGAAAGTACGCCGTACCTACGGGGTTCTGGAAAAGCAATTTCGTAACTACTACAAGACGGCGGCGCGGGTCAAAGGCGCGACCGGCGAAAACCTTTTGCAGCTGTTGGAATGCCGATTGGACAACGTGGTGTATCGGATGGGGTTCGGTACCACCCGCGCCGAAGCACGTCAACTGGTAAACCACAAGGCAATCGAGGTCAACGGTAAAACGACCAGCATACCGTCCTATCAGGTGAAGGTGGAAGACCAGGTCAGCGTGCGGGAGAAAGCACGCAAGCAGACCCGAATTGCCGGTGCGCTGTCTCTGGCCGAGCAGTATGGTTTTTCGGACTGGGTTGAGGTTGACGCAAAGGCGATGTCGGGCGTGTTTAAACGTATGCCAGAGCGGGCGGATTTAGCGGCCGATATCAACGAATCGCTGATCGTCGAGTTGTATTCCAAGTAAGGTCGAGCGAAGAGGATCATTTATGGCTAACCCCGTTTCCGAGTTCCTGAAGCCGCGACAGGTCAATGTACAGGCGATAGCCGAACGGCGTGCAAAGATTGCGCTAGAACCCCTGGAAAGAGGTTTTGGGCATACCCTCGGTAATGCATTGCGCCGAATCCTGTTGTCGTCCATGCCCGGCAGTGCCGTTGTAGAGGTCGAGATACAGGGCGTACTGCACGAGTACACCACCATCGAGGGTGTGCAGGAGGACGTGCTCGATATCCTGCTCAATCTAAAAGAGCTGGCGGTAAGCATGCATGCGCGCGAGAAGGCGACGCTGACCCTGAAGAAAAGCGGTCCGGGCGTGGTGCGCGCGAGCGATATCATGCTGGACCACGATGTGGAGATTGCCAATCCCGACCACGTCATCGCGAATCTGACCAAGACAGGCGAGTTGAACATGACCTTGAACGTCGAGCGGGGACGAGGTTATCAACCGGCGGTCGCACGGCAAAGTGCGGGGGGCGACGAGCGCCCGATAGGTAAACTGCCGTTGGACGCGTCCTTCAGCCCCGTGAAAAGGGTTGCCTACTCAGTAGAATCCGCACGTGTAGAGCAGCATACGGATCTCGATCGACTGGTCATCGATTTAGAGACCAATGGCACGATCGATCCCGAAGAGGCGATTCGTCGGGCCGCGGGCATTCTGAAAGACCAGTTGACCATATTCGTGGATCTCGACGTCAGGCCCGAGCCCGTGGCGGCGACATCCACCGGCCCGACCATTGAACCCATTTTGCTGCGTCCTGTGGATGATCTGGAATTAACGGTCCGGTCCGCCAATTGTCTCAAAGCGGAGAATATCTTCCTGATCGGTGATCTGATTCAGCGCACCGAGGTGGAGTTGCTGAAGACGCCCAATCTTGGGAAGAAGTCCCTGACGGAGATAAAGGATGTACTGGCCACGCGGGGGCTTTCCCTGGGCATGCGCCTGGAAAACTGGCCGCCGGAAGGCCTGGACCTGGCGGCGACTCGTTGACCGGCAGCTATTCACTTGTTCAATCTGCATAGTAAGGAAGTTGAACCATGCGCCATCGCAAGTCGGGACGGCACCTAAACCGTACCAGCACCCATCGCAACGCGATGTTTCGCAACATGGCGGTGTCGTTGTTTCGCCATGAATTGATCAAGACGACCCTGCCCAAAGCAAAAGAACTGCGCCGCGTCGCCGAGCCGCTCATTACCCTGTCGGGAACCGACAGCGTCGCCCATCGCCGCCTCGCTTTCGCGCGGTTGCGTGATGCAGGGGCCGTGGGAAAGTTGTTCCAGGAACTGGGCCCCCGCTATAAAGAGCGCCCAGGGGGCTACCTGCGCATTCTCAAGTGCGGTTATCGACCGGGCGACAATGCCCCTATGGCCTATGTGGAACTGGTGGACAGGCCTGAAGACGTAGAGTAACAAAGCGCATTTTCAAGACACAAAAAAAGCCGGGAAAAATCCCGGCTTTTTTATGTCGCCCATCTTAATCTTGTAGGAGCCCGCTTGCGGGCGAACAGGGGTTCGGCATGGCGTCCTTTCGCCCGCAAGCGGGCTCCTACGGTGCTTTGTCGTAGCCCGCCTGCAAGGGGTTAAACATGACTCGCTTGATTGCATTGGCGACGGACTTTGGAAGTCAGGGGATCTATACCGGTCAGATGCACGCAGTACTCTTAGCCAGCAATCCGGACATTGCGGTTGTCGACCTGGTAAACGATCTACCGGCATTCCAGC
>JAUXGQ010000324.1 GCA_030621975.1 Gammaproteobacteria bacterium
ATGTCTTCCCCTTCGCCGGGGAATCGATTGATTAATTTCTTGCTCGACTTCATTCGGTATTTCCACTGGAAGAACTGGGAAACCGCGACGTCCCTAGGGTCGCGGGCAAGCAGAATGACCTTCTTCCCATAGAAGTCAGCCTTCGAATCGGTGTTGCCCGTGTAGTTTTTGATGTAGTTGTCGTGGGTAAAAAAGATGCGCGGGATTTCGCGGTTCATGGCGTGAAAATTGTCGAAACCGATAATCTGGTGTTCCGGCAGTTTGTACATCTGTTGATAGACGCGAGAAAGCATGACGCGCAGCCAGGTACGCCCGCTCTTTCCGATCGAAACGACGACGATATCCGCGGCGCGCAGTTTCTGGCATTGCTCGCGTCCGCGCAGCCAGCGTTCGGCATGCAGTTTCTTTTCCTCCGATGAAAAAAACATCAGCAGGCGGAGCCCCTTGCGGGAGCCCTTCTTCCACAGGGTCCGCAGAAACTGTCGAGCGTTAGGCAGTACAAATTGCATGGTTATGTCCCGGATGAAGCGTTTAACGATGTTAACCCCGGTGAGAAGTCCAGCTTAAGGATAAGGAATTCACCATCAGGTTTCTACCCGATTTCCTGCTTTATTCACCTTTGGCCATCTGTTTTTCGGACACCACCAGTCAAATGGGCGGTTTCGGATCCAGGATTCGAAAAGCGCATTGACCTTGCGCGTCATCTGCAGCGCCTGGGTGTTTCGGTCCGCCTGAGGGTCATCGGGTCGGACCGGTTCGTGAAAGGTTATGCGGAAGCGTGCTCCGTGAAGCCGTTCCACCTGCACGGGAATCAGGTCACAGCCGAATTTGAGGGCTAATTTTGCCGGATTGGTTGTGGTGTGCGCGTCCTTTCCAAAAAACGGCACCAGCTCACCGCTGGGGATCTTTACATCCGGAAGCAGGCCCACGGAGGTTCCATTTTCGAGCAGCCGGATAACGGGCCGAAGACCCGCTTCCTTCGAAACAAACCCGCATCCCAGCGCTGTTCGCTTGCGCTGTATCATCCCATGCACCAGCGGGTTGTCCTGTTCGGTGTGGATCACACTCAGGGGCACGCCCATGTCCAAGGCGATGGTGGTGGAGAGTTCCCAGTTTCCCAGGTGTCCGCTCACGAAGACCGCCGGCTTGCCCGTGCTGCGCAGGGCCTCGATGTCGGCCTTGATCACCGTTTCGATGCGCAGACCGTCCCTGTTTTCCCCAATGGCCCGCAGATGAGGGTACTCCGCCAGCACGGCACCCACATTGCCCCACACCTCCCGGGCAAGCTCGGCCACCTCTGCCTCGGTCTTTTCCGGAAATGCCAGGCTCAGGTTGCGCTTGATCTTCCAGGTTCGGCTCAGGTGGGGTCCGAAGGTCTTCGCGAGTCGCCGGCCGATGGTGGATGCCCGGTCCGGGGACAGCGTGGAACAGGCGAGCCAGAACAGCCACAGGCCCGCGGCCTGGAAGATCCAGATGAGCTTTTGTGAAATTCTAACCTTAGCAGAGGATTTCGGAGGCGAACCGTGGGAAATGGGTGACACGCTGCAAAAGTCTCCGGTTGCACGGCGCCAGCAGGATAGCCATCTAGGGGCCCTGTGTGGTTTATCCGCGTCCGTCGCGGGTATATTAACGGAATATCCCGCGCCGATAAAGGCGCCAGAACAGTCCCCAGACGAATATCAGCGGATATCGCCTTACCCGTTCCGGTACCTCGATGCGGGTCCCCGAGTGGCGTTCCAGTTTCCAGACGATGTAGTCCAGCCCCCCCTGAAACGTAAAAAACGCCTTCAACAGGCGCAGTACGGATAACAGTTTCCCCTGCGCACGGCGTACGAACCAGCCCAAACGACTGACAAATCGGGTGCCACCCGGGATCTGGGCGCGAAAGACCGCCGGGGTCTGGTGACTGTCCCTGGTTATCGGGTAGGGCAGCGCGTCCACCACAGCCGACGTGACCTGTTCGTAATAGTCGGGTGAAGCCTGAAACAGTTGTACATTGCGATGGGATTTTTCCGCCCGCAGCTCTGCCTGATAGCTGAGCCGCAGCCCGTCCTGCCAGAGTTGTGGAGCGGTAAAGGATGCGGGCAGCCGCGGCAACACGCGGGTAGTGAAAGTCACCACCGCCTGAGCGAGCGACCGGCGCACGGCTTCGGCAGTTTCAGCATCACGGACATAGGCGATACCGCAGGGCTGCGCGAAGCGCCCCCAGAGATAAGAATGAAACCAGCGCAGGGATGTTCCCCGCTGGAAATCCGCTAGGGAAACGACCGCATATTTCGCCCGCGCGGTACGCCCCTCGCTCTTGCCTTCGAGGTAGAACACATTGGGGGGCAGCAACCAGTTCAGCAGAGCCGTCAGGCCCCGGCCATAGACGGACGTATAGTCGTCCACCAGTGCATACAGGTCGATGAGGCCGTCGTAATGATCGCCGCTGCGCAGACAGGAACCGTAAAACAGTACCGCGCATACGCCTGGCCCCTGGTGCTCTCGCAGCTCGCTGACCAGTGTTTCCAACGCCGGCGTCATCTCGGTCACGGTGTATCTGGCGATGACACCGGTCAGGCTGGGTGGTGTGTTCACGCTATCGGGGTCTCTGATTATCCGGTTGTCGGTTTCTGATCAGCTGTTGGGCGAAGGCGTAGTCCCCGATCGTGTCAACATCGATGGCTGCGTCCGCGAAGGGCAGATGGATCGCACCGATGCGCAGGTCAAGACGCTCGGACAGCCCCTGTAACCCGCCCGTCAACGAGAGTCGTCCCAACAGATACCTGAACACCGCGGACCAGCCAAGCATGCTGGCGACGCGCCAGGGTTTCTTGCGCTGTTTTTCTACGCGACGCCAGTGATCGGCGGCCTCACGGGCCGCGGGTGACAGGAACGCAAAAAGATTACATCCACAGTAATCCCCGTCCCTGAATTTCAGTACGGTCTTTCTGATGCCGGGAAACGCCTGCTGAATCCGCGCATAGCTGGCGAGACCAACGGCGAGGTCCAGGCCGCTGTTGCGCGCCTGTCGGCAGAAATAGTCCGTGATCTCGGCGCTGAGCAGCGGATGATCGGCCGTCGTGAGCAGCACCGGGGAACGGCTGTCGATGGTCTGCATGGCGCTGTAGGCGCTCGCGCTGGGCGTCGCCTGGTTTTCCAACCACTGAACGGCTCCCGACCGGATCATCTCGCGGAGCCCCGCCGCCTGCTCCACGGAACTCCAGGATGGCCCCGACAGCAAGCGTTGTCCAACCTCTTCGCTTGCTTCCAGTGCCTTGAGTACGCGCAGGATCATGGGCGTACCACCGATTTCGACGAGGGCTTTGCTGCTTACACCGGCATGATGGAGAAGCGGGTCATTCGGGCTTCTATCGGCGGCGAGGATGACCGCGTGGTAGGTTGTGTTAGCGTTATGTGTCATGGGCGCATGCTCAACACGCAGCATTTAGATCCTGAATCCGAGTGATTTTCCGGGTCAAAACGCCAAAGCGTCGCACCCAGCCTGCGCCCAACGGTCAACCGTTCGGGTCGCTGATTATCTCACTAGTGTCACAGTCGTTGCCAGCGTCTGAGCGACCGGTTCGGCGATCCGGAACAAGGTCTCGTCAACGAACAGGTTGAGCCGCTCACCCCGGTTTCGGCCTTTGACTTTTCGAATAATAACTGTTCCACTAAGGTATTTACCCAGGGGTAATATCGACCTATTTTGGGAATGGGATTCCCGGTCTCGGGACGGTCAGGGCCGCATTCCGGAGCTGGTCGGCAGAAGAATGTCGGATCACACGCCTGGGGCTGCCGGCGTGGCTGTCAGGTCGCTTACAGAAAAGACACGGGTATGTTCCAAACAAATATAAAGTCGCAAGGCGATCGCTGAGCAGTGGTGGCGGGAGTATGTCTCTGCCGCCC
>JAUXGQ010000276.1 GCA_030621975.1 Gammaproteobacteria bacterium
CCGCTGCTGCGCCCCCTGCGCCGCCTGATTCCCGGCATGGGCGGGATCGATCTCGCCTCGGTACTGCTGATGTGGGGGCTCAAGACGCTCGAACTGGCATTACTCCTGCTGGTCGCCGGTGCGGGCGCCGCTTTCTTTGGTCCCCTGCTCTGGGCCATTCCCGAATTGATCAACCTGTTGATCAACGTCTTTCTTTTCGCAATCCTGATCCAGGTAATCCTGAGCTGGATCAATCCCGGCACCTATCACCCGGCCGCGAACCTTCTGCACAGTCTGACAAACCCCGTGCTGGCACCGGCGAGACGCCTGCTTCCGCCCATATCCGGCCTGGACCTTTCCCCGATGCTGGTCATGGTAGGGCTGGCTCTATTGAAAATGCTGCTGGTACCACCATTGCAGGTAATCACGGGCAGCCCTTTCAGATGACTGCACGCCAGTCCTGGTACCGATGGGACGGCGAGGATCTGTTGCTGAACCTGCGCATCCAGCCCCGCGCCGGAAAAGACGCGTTCGCCGACCCCTGCGGGGACTACCTCAAGGTGCGCATCACGGCAGCGCCGGTAGAGGGAAAGGCCAATGCCCACTTGATCCGATTCCTCGCGCGGGCCTTTGGCGTACCCCAACAGCAGATCTCTCTGCAGACCGGCGGCAATACCAGAAACAAGGGATTGCGCATCCACGCACCGAAAAAATTCCCGATCCCGGTGGATATACCCTTGCAGCGTTATGGTCTATAGTGTTAGCTCTCTCAACAGACTTCGTGGGTTGGCTGAATGGGCTCACCCGCGTATCGTCCTGAAAACGCCTACCGAGTTTCGGGGTTTCTTGGGGGTTTCGGACTGTTCAGCTCTGGAATCGAAACGCCTGAACCTGTTATTCTGCAACCGAACGCAGCATCATAAAAGATCGCAGTACCTTGAAGTGAGGAGTTTCTATGAGTAAGTTGCCTACCACCCTGCTGGCGGGATTGCTGGCCGTCGTCTTTCCCTTCGCCCTGCTGGCCGAAAACAGCACCTCCATCCCCGGCTACACCATTCATCACAACGCCTTTACCACGGATATGCTCAGCCCTGCCGTGGCGAGCGCCTATCGGTTCCGGCGCAGCAAGAACCGCGGCATGCTCAATGTCAGCATAATCAAAGACATACCCGGCACATTGGGGGAATCCGTGGCTGCTGATGTAAAAGTCCATGCATCCAATCTCACGGGACAGACGCGGGAAATCCCGATGCGGGAAATACAGGATGCCGACGCCATCTATTACGTGGGTGATTTTCGGGTTGCCAATCAGGAAACCCTGGACTTCGTGCTGACGGTTACGCCGAAGGGAGCACCCAGATCCTACACTGCCAAATTGCGCCAGCAGTTCTTTACGAAGTGATCTTGAGTCAGAAGCCGAATATCACCCTCCCCAGGGTGTAAAACCCGAGCAGGATCACAGCCCCGCCCGCCGCCTGGCGCACGGCAGGCTTGCGCAACAGGCTCGCCAGACCTCCGGCCACGAAGCCCATGGCCAGCAGATTGGGCAGGGTGCCGAGCCCAAATGCCAACATGAGAGCGGCACCCTTGACGGCACTTCCCGCGGAAACCGACCATATCAGCATGCTGTAAACGAGACCGCAGGGAATCCAGCCCCACAACAACCCCAATACCAGGGCCTGGCCCGTCGAACGAACCGGCAGCAGACGGCGCGCGAACGGCTCAACCCGTCGCCACAGCGAACCGCCCATCTTTTCGAGTCGCCTCAGGCCGAACCACCAGCCCCCAAGATATAGCCCGAGGATAATCATAAACACGCCCGCCATCGCCAACAGCCCCCGCTGGGCATAATAGACGGGCATTATCCGCGCCAGCAGCGTCCCCAGGCCGCCCATGACGGCACCGGCCAGAACATAACTGGAAAGCCGTCCCAGATTGTAGGCGACCTGAAACGGCACGAGCTTCCACAGGCTTTGCCGGACCGGTTCCGGCAGACCAAAGGTCAAGGCACCGACAATGCCGCCACACATCCCCGCACAGTGGACGCCGCCAAGGAGTCCCACGAGAAAGGCGCTCAGCAATTCCGCCGCCATTGGTTTTTACCCAGCCCTGTGGTTCATATCAGGGCCTCGCTCCTGCCCGTGGAACCGCGCCGATGCAACCACCACAACAGCAGCAGCCCGGGTATGGCGATCAGGGCAGAGAGCGTAAAGAAGCCGAACCAACCCATGAACTCCGCCATGAACCCGGTGGGCGCAGCTACGATGACGCGGGGAATACCCATGAAACTGGATAACAGTGCATACTGGGTAGCCGTGAATCGCTTGTTGGTCAGGCTGGCCATGAAGGCGACATACGCTGCCGTTCCCATGCCTCCGCTCAGGTTCTCAAACGCGATCACCGCCGCCAGGGCCGGAATATTGTGGCCGATCAAAGCAAGCAGCGCAAAACCCGCGGTCGAGAGCCCCTGCAACAACCCGAAGAACCAGAGCGAGCGGTAGATTCCAAAGCGCAGGGTCACTACACCGCCCGCAAAGCCACCCAGAATCGTCGCCCAGAAACCAAACAACTTAACGACGGTCCCGATCTCGCTATTGGAAAACCCGATGTCCAGATAAAAGGGTATACTCATGTGACTGGCCATGGTGTCACCGACCTTGTAGAGCAGCACGAACAGCAGGATCAATACCGCGTCCCGGCGTCGAAAATACTCCACAAAGGGATCGATAACCGCCTCTTTAAGACGCCTTGGCCTGCCCTCGAGGACCTCGGGCTCCGGCGCCGCCAGGGTGGTGGCCACGCCTGCCAGCATGACGACCGCCATCACCAGATAGACCTGCTGAAAGGGGATGAAATCGGCCAGTATCAAGCCCCCTCCGGACGCCAGCAGCATACCCACCCGATAACCGTTCACGTACAGGGACGCCCCCAACCCGAGTTCCGCGTCGGCCAGGGCCTCGCGCCGATAGGCGTCGACCACGATATCCTGGGTGGCGGAAAAAAAGGTGATCAACAGCGCCACCACGGCCACGACCCAGGTGGCTTCGGCCGGTCGGGTGAGTGCCAGGGCGACTATGGACAGGATAAGGCCCATCTGGGCGAGAAGCAGCCAGCCGCGACGCCTGCCCAACAGCTTTGTGGCGTAGCGGTCCAGCAGCGGCGCCCACAGAAACTTGAGGGTGTAAGGCAAACCGACCAGGGCAAACAGCCCGATCGTGGCCAGGTCCACGCCCTCCTTCTTCATCCAGGCCTGCAGCACAGAACCGGTGAGCAGCAGGGGCAGACCGCAGGCGAATCCCATCAATAGGGTCACCAGCATGCGGCCGCTGAATATCACCTTGAGAATGGCGACGAAACCCCTGTTCGCGAGGTTCGTGGTCATCGGCGGTGGTACAAGACGGGCCCCGGAACCCGCCCGGCTATAGCCATCGCGGATGGGTATATCTCACCAGGGGGACTGAAATAAATTAAAATATCACGCTTGTTCAAAGTGTTACAAAAAATGGCCTATTAGTCGTCGGCAGGCATAGGAATATCAACTTACCCAGCGAGTTGCAACTTGACGGCAATAAATCCACAATTCTGCGGTCAAATCCCGGGGGATCATCATTTTATGCAAGACTACCAACAGGAATTTCTGGAATTCGCATTGGAGGTGGGAGTGCTGCGATTCGGCGAATTCACACTCAAATCAGGCCGAATCAGCCCCTACTTTTTCAACGCGGGTCTGTTCAACACCGGGGCCAGCCTTGCGCGTCTGGGACGCTACTACGCCAGAGCGCTGGTCAGTTCCGGAATCGAGTTCGACATGCTGTACGGACCAGCCTACAAGGGCATACCCCTGGCCGCCGTTACCTGTGTTGCGTTGGCGGACCAGCATAACAGGGATATGCCTTACGCCTTCAATCGCAAAGAGGCCAAGGACCACGGCGAAGGCGGTAATGTCGTGGGCAGCCCCCTGCAAGGGCGGGTGATAATCATCGACGATGTGATAACCGCCGGCACCTCCGTGCGGGAGTCCGTCTCCATAATTAAAGATAACAACGCGACACCCGCGGGCGTCGTCATCGCCTTGGATCGTCAGGAACAAGGCCGCGACGGACGATCCGCCATCGATGAGGTGCAGGAGACCTACGCCATTCCGGCCACCAGCATCGTGCGTCTCGAACATCTCATCGAATTCTTGGCCCACAAGCCGGATGCGAGGGAAGTCCTGCCCCGCATCCAGGCGTACCGTGATCGGTATGGTCTTTAAGACGACTGC
>JAUXGQ010000132.1 GCA_030621975.1 Gammaproteobacteria bacterium
ACCGGCTCCTGAACTGGTTTGGAATCGCAGCATGAGTCGCGCTGCTGCCTGGGAATCTGCTTCTTCCCATAACGCACGCTGAGTGGCCGTTGCGGTACGGGGCAACGGTCTTCCCTGATCGGGTCCTGACCGGAAAAGGTCAGCCGTTTCTACCTAGGATATCGACCGCCGTCTGCAAAACTTAACAGCTTTTTTATGGTTTTTTCCCGGCCGGGACCACTGGCCGGGATCGCCACCGCCAGGTTCGCAAGCAGTACATCCCCGTCCCGCCTCTTCCGCCGGGCGAGCCAGGAAAAGGCAGATACCTCTCCGCCAGATCGACTCGAAGTACCCGGCCTCGGCGGGAAGTCTGGTATCTTGCCTTTGGGTTGCCGAGTTGATAAGGTTGCACTGCAATATCCCGGCCTTTCGGTAACCGGATCCATATGCCGCCACAAATTCCATCAAAGAACAATCACATGCAAAGGGAAAACAGTTACTCTCGAGAACAGCTCCTCCAATGCGGTCGCAGTGAGCTGTTCGGGCCGGGGAACGCGCAGTTGCCGCTGCCGCCCATGCTGATGTTCGATCGCATTACGCGTGTCAACGATAATGGGGGGAGCAACGGTAAAGGGGAGTTGATCGCCGAACTGGACATCAATCCCGGTCTCTGGTTTTTCGAATGTCACTTCCAGGGCGATCCCGTGATGCCCGGATGCCTTGGCCTTGATGCCATGTGGCAGCTCATTGGGTTTTATCTGGGTTGGCGCGGCGGACAGGGCAAAGGACGGGCTTTGGGGGCAGGAGAGGTAAAGTTCTCCGGACAGGTGACCCCGGATACCAAGGTCATTACATATCGGGTCGACATGAAACGGGTGATTATGCGAACTCTGGTCATGGGTATTGCCAATGCGGCCATGGATGCCGATGGGAAACAGATCTACGCCGCCTCTGATCTGAGGGTCGGCTTGTTTACTTCAACAGACGACATGTGAGCGGCAGGCAAGTGAAACGCGTTGTTATCACCGGACTTGGGGTCGTCTCAAGTATTGGCGCCAATAAGCAGGAGGTGCTGGAGTCCCTTAAGCAGGGCCGTTCCGGCATCACCTTCAGCCAGGAATACGCCGACCTGGGATTCCGCAGCCATGTGCACGGTCCCATCGACATCGACGTCAGTGGGTCGATCGACCGCAAGATCCGGCGTTTCATGGGCGATGCGGCGGCGTTCAATTATCTGGCGATGCGCGAGGCCATCGGCGACGCTGGTCTTGAAGAAGGCGATATTTCCAATCCCCGCACAGGCCTTATCACGGGCTCCGGCGGCGCCTCCACGCAGAACATCGTAGCCGCCACCGACATCCTTCGTGACAAAGGTTTGCGCAAGGTGGGCCCTTATATGGTCCCCAGAACCATGGGCAGCACTACATCCGCGTGTCTGGGCACTGCCTACAAGATCAAGGGCCCGGCTTATTCGATCAGTTCCGCCTGTGCGACCAGCGCCCACTGCATCGGCAACGGGTACGAGCTTATCCAGATGGGCAAGCAGGACATCGTGTTTGCCGGAGGTGGGGAAGAAGTTCATTGGTCGATGACGCTGCTGTTCGATGCTTTGGGTGCGCTTTCGTCCAAATATAACGCCACACCCGAGACGGCCTCGCGCCCCTATGACGTTACCCGCGACGGGTTTGTCATCTCCGGCGGTGGCGGTATGCTGGTTCTGGAAGAACTGGAACACGCCCGACAGCGCGGTGCCAAGGTCTATGCGGAACTGGTAGGTTACGGTGCCACTTCGGACGGTTTCGACATGGTACAACCCTCTGGCGAAGGCGCCGTGCGTTGCATGCGACAGGCCCTGCAAACGGTGGACGGTTCTGTAGACTACATCAACGCCCACGGTACCAGCACCCCGGTTGGTGACACCCGGGAGCTCGAGGCCATTCGGGAGGTCTTCGGCGAACAGCTTCCCATGGTCAGCTCTACTAAGTCCCTGTCTGGCCACGCCTTGGGGGCCGCCGGCGTGAATGAATCCATATACACCCTGCTCATGATGGAGGCTGGCTTCGTGTCCGCTTCGGCCAACATCCAGGATCTGGACCCCGGTGCCGAGGGTATGCCCGTTGTGCGCGAACGCCTGGACGAGGCGCGACTCGACAGGGTGATGTCCAACAGCTTTGGCTTTGGTGGTACCAACGCCTCGCTCGTATTCAGCCGCTTTAACGACTGAGCCGGGGTTCACATACCCAGGTTTTCTAGGCTTGGCCCTGCAGATCCGCTTCTCTACGCCTCTGCGCGGGAAATGTCGTTTTCCGGATATATGGGTAAGGATATGAACCTTGCCAGTTGCCGCCAAAAAGAACGACAATTGCAGCCTGTTTTGAATTGCGGTTTTTTTACCCCATGAACGACAGTGCGAAATCAACCGGTGGCGAACGCCCATGAGCTACCTGGACCGAATCAGGGCCTGTAACAGCGCGGATCTCAACGGTTTCATACCCCTGCGGGTGACCGGCCAGGGTGTGGGCTGGATCAGGAAAGGGTTCGCCTCGCACTTGACGGCATGGACCGGGGTGTTCCAGGTCTCGGAGCAGGCCGTGGATCTGAATCCGGACCTGGACAACTTCGCCGGCCGTACCGAGGCGGTGGCGGAGGTCACCAATGCCCTGGTGGAGCAGGGCGTCATCGATCGCCGCCACGGCGAGCTGTACCCGGTGACCCCGGGTACACGGGATGAGGCCGTCTTTTTGCTGGACAGAGCCTCTGCCGCTTATTTTGGAATTCGCGCCTTCGGTCAGCATTTAAACGGCTTCGTTCGCGATGGCGCCGAGTTGAAGATGTGGGTGGGCAGGCGCGCCCGCAACAAGGGCAATTTTCCCTCCAAACTGGACAATATGGTGGCCGGCGGCCTACCCCACGGTGTGGGTTTCGAGGAGAATCTCACCAAGGAATGCTGGGAGGAGGCGACCATCCCGGCGGACCTGGCGCGGCAGGCGCGGCCGGTAGGGGTTGTCTCCTACTGTGCCGAGACTCGACGTGGATTGAAGCCGGATATTCAGTATTGCTACGACCTGGAACTGCCTGAGGATTTCGTGCCCCGCTGCAATGATGACGAGGTAGAGGAATACTACTTGTGGCCCCTGGACAAGGTGGCGGACCTGGTAAGAGAGAGCACGGAATTCAAGATGAATTGTGATCTGGTCATCATCCACTTTCTGATCCGCCACGGTTACATCACGCCGGAGCATCCCGAGTACCTGGCCCTGGGGGCAGGCCTCTACCAGTGGGTGGGGTTTCAGACATAAGGTTCCGGGAAAAGGTCCGCTGCACAAGGAATCCCATTCAGGCCGGCGATTCGCACCAGGAGCCTGTCCCTCCGGGTCCCGGGGTGCAACGCACTCAGCCAGTTTGCACCAAATCACAGTTTGAGCCCTTTGTACCCGTTGTCGAAGACTACTCGCGAGAAAAGGAGAGCATGCTCACACAATACCCGGCGGCAACTGCCTATATTGGCCAGTGAGTGCTAGCAACCCAGGTGTAGGATCATGTCGAAAAATGTAAACAGCATAAGAGAAATTACTCTGGCGGTGGTTCCCAAAGCGACCTTCGCCAACCCGGATGTCAGGGCCAATATGGGGAAGCATGCCTGGTCCGCAAGCTTTAACGTTGCCTGCTGGTTGCGTGTGGAATATGCGATCCAATCCCCAATAAGATTAAAACTACTCTATAGGGATTCACGCGGTTGGCAGCAGGTTTTCGTCGATGAGGGTTTCATCAACACCCATAACCGCATCTTGCTGGCAGGGGCGGCACATATCCGTGCCCTGGGACCTATCTTGGAAATGAAGGTTAGCGCTGCGGGCATATCATCCGTGATGAAGGTGTCTGCCGAAGAGTTGTTCGTGCAACGAATCCAGGAATCTCGGTCGCAGAAGAACTCTCCTGCAGCAGCGGCCTAGAAAAAACGGCTCCTAGCCTTGCGATGCCCATCGCGGGGCGGCGTCGTATGTCTTTTCGTGGTCAGGATTCTCGTTCACCAGGGACACTGGCATTGACGAGAACTTCAGGCCGGTAATCCGATTGAGGCTCGCAAGCTCGTCTTCTTTCGATTTAAACCGAAAGCGGGTTATTACTGTTGTCGTTTTGTTGCCCATCGGTTTTCTCCGTTGATTCAAGACTGCTGCTAATGATCCTTTACTACGCAGTTACTGTGCCAAATGTAGCGAAGTTATATTTTTCAGGGAGTTACCGAGGTTAGGTTTGTTCTGATTCCGAACACCGACTGGCGAATCAAGAAAAAGAGTCAAAATGTGACAAAATTCGTTAGTCGGAAACGGATGGACTCAGGTTCGCTTTGGGCGAGAAACGACACCCGACGCCGTTTCTTCGTTAGTCCGGGGTCGTTGCCGCTCAACGCAGGTTGCGCTTGTAATTGGGTACATCGGCATTCTTCGATTGCGAGAAGTTGGCGTAATCCATGGTTACAGTGCCCAGGTTGACGCCGGTGAAGTCCGCCCCTTCCACGTTGGCGTGGCGCAGGATGGCGCCACTCATCATCGCGTAGGACAGGTTGGCATTGCGCAGATCCGACCTGGACAGATTGGCGGCTTGCAGCACGGCCTTTGCAAGATAGGTCCCAACCATTTTAGCCTGTTGCAGGTTGGCGCGAGTCAGGATCGCCGGTTGTTGGGTTTCTTCGCCACTGAGTTGGGCACCCGTGAGGTCGGCGCTGTTCAAATTGGCGTAGTTCATGCGTGCGCCGCACAAATCGCTATTGCTCAGGTTACACCGACGCATGTCGGCCCTGTTCAGTTGCGCATCGCAGATAGACGCCCCCTCGAGGTCTGCGCCCTGCAGATTGGCCTTCTGCAATATGGCATTGCTAAGATCGGCATCTTTCAGTCTGGCGTTGCTGAGCACGGCGCCTTCCAGATTCGTTCCGGTAAGTGTGGCCCTCAGCAGACTGGCGTTGGACAGATTGGCTGCTCTAGCACCCGAATGACCTCCCAGAACCGCTTTGCTCAAGTTAGCGTCGTCCAGGATGGCATTTACGAGTCGGACTCCCAGAAGGTTGGCGTACTGCAGATTAGCCTTGGTAAGATCCGCGTTGTCCAGGACGGTGTTTATCAGGATTGCCGAGCGCAGATCCGCATCACGGAGGTCGGCTCCGGTCAGATCGAGTTCACGCAGATCCGCATTCTTCAGCGTTTCCCCATCCAGGGTATAAAGGACGGAACCGGTTTCGCGTTCACGTATTTCTATCATCACGCCCCCCCAGAGTCTTGATTGCTGGTTATTGAGATTACCCTTTTGGCGGAGAGAAGCAAAGTCTTGTTGTCACTATTCAGCACCCTTTCAATGCCACTGCCCACATTTTCAATGGCCTCAGGCCATTGAAAATAAAGGAATCGGGAAATCCCATTTCCCGGCTCCGTTCCGGACATGTTCCAGGGGTGGGTATTTCCGGATGCTAACTCGTCGGAGATGCTGGATTACGGCGCGCCTGAAAATCAGGTGATAACCTGAAAGGTCCGTGAGATGCGCGCCTAACCCAACCTTGCTGAATTGGAGCCGATGGGCGGATTCGAACCGCCGACCTACTAATTACGAATCAGTTGCTCTACCGACTGAGCTACATCGGCCCGACGAACGCAAAAGTATAAAGTAACCCCGGGGTCCAGGCAAACGGGCTAACGCGCATTTCTCACCTATTAACCGCAGAGGTTGCAGAGAACACAGAGAGAATAACCGCTAAGGAATAATTCGCCGTCATCCCGGCGCAGGCCGGGATCCAGAACCGTCGCCAGTGGTACTTTCCCTGGATTCCGGCCTGCGCCGGAATGACGAATAAGCTGCTTATAAAGGCATGTACGGCTTAAGTGAGTGCCATTCACATCGGATTCTGGCGTTACTCAACAACCTGTTGTTTTGTCTATTCTTCTCCGTGATCTCCGTGATCTCCGT
>JAUXGQ010000426.1 GCA_030621975.1 Gammaproteobacteria bacterium
ACAGCCGCCTGTTCGCCGGGCTTCCAGCCTGGATCGCGGAGTCCATAATACCGGTGGGCTTTGGCATCATGGCCCTGCGTTTTCTCAGCCACGTACTGTCCGCCAGGCGACCAGAAAAACCAACATGATGATCGCCGGCCTGCTGTTGATCGGACTAGCCCTGCTCGGCGCCCCCTTATTCACCATCATTGCCGCCAGTGCGTTCCTTGGTTTTTTTGGCTCCGGCGTGGACCTTTCCGTTGTCGCCATCGAATTTTATCGCCTTGCGGAGATGCCGGTGCTGCTCGCGATACCCCTGTTCACTTTCGCCGGCTACCTGCTCAGTGAAAGTGGCGCGCCCCAAAGGCTCGTCCGGTTGACCCGGGCCCTGCTTGGGTGGATGCCCGGCGGTCTGGCCATGATCTCGCTGGTTGCCTGCGCCCTGTTCACCTCCTTCACCGGGGCTTCCGGGGTCACTATCGTCGCATTGGGCGCGCTCTTGGTCCCGGCGATGGTGCGTTCCGGTTACTCGGAAAAGTTCGGCCTCGGACTGGTGACCACCTCCGGCAGCCTGGGACTGTTGTTTGCGCCGGCCCTGCCCCTGATCCTGTATGCGGTCGTGGCTCAGCAGTTGGGCATCGGCGGCAACATCAGCGTGGATGCCATGTTTCTGGCCGGTATCCTGCCCGGATTGTTGATGCTCTTACTTCTGGCAGGTTGGAGCGTCTGGCACAGTCGAAATCTGGAGTTGACCCGCTTCTCCCTGACCGAAGCCCGGGCCGCCATAAAGGAAGCGGCCTGGGAACTGCCCCTCCCCTTCATCGTACTGGGGGGTATCTACAGCGGCTACTTCGCAGTCTCCGAAGCCGCGGCCGTGACGGCCTTTTATGTACTGGTTGTCGAGGTGCTGATCCACCGGGAGATCCGGTGGTCCGCACTGCCCAGAATAATACGCGAGTCCATGGCCCTGGTGGGCGGCATCCTGGTCATCCTGGGTATGTCGCTCGCATCCACCAACTATCTCATCGACGCCGAGGTTCCGATCAAGCTCTTCGAATTCATCCGCGCCCAGGTCTCGGACAAGCTTACGTTTCTGTTGCTGCTCAACCTGTTTCTGCTGTTTCTCGGCACCATGCTGGATATTTTTTCCGCACTGGTACTGATAATACCCCTGCTGCTGCCCGTTGCCCTGGGTTACGGTATCGATCCCGTGCATCTCGGCATCATCTTTCTGGCCAACATGCAGATCGGCTATTTTACGCCTCCCGTCGGCATG
This sequence comes from Gammaproteobacteria bacterium, assembly GCA_030621975.1. GTDB lineage: Bacteria > Pseudomonadota > Gammaproteobacteria > Chromatiales > Chromatiaceae > JAUXGQ01. Next base: position 1,256 of record JAUXGQ010000426.1, read on the forward strand.
AACCTCTTCATAGCCAGCTATCGGTTTCGAAAGACAGTGCCCGAACTCTATAAGGCCACCCTGCCCTGGTTTCTCATCCTCCTGCTGGCACTGCTCATCATCACCTACTGGCCCGCCCTTTCCCTCACCCTGCCGGGAAGAAGTTAGAATCTGTTTGGGAATGCAACCACGGATGGACACGGATCAACACGGATCAACACGGATAGAATTACAATCAGATTCCTGATTGTGAATGTAGGCTGGGGCTTGTCCCAGCTTCGCCGCGCAGCGGATCGCAAACAAAAGAGCTGGGGCGAGCCCCAGCCTACATTTGCCGAAAAATCATCCGTGACGCGACATCCAAGTGACCCAAAAACCGAACAGGTCCGCCTGATGTGAGATCCGTGTTCATCCGTGTCCATCCGTGGTTAAAATATTTTCTGCCCACTACCCGGAGATGGTTTGTTCAGACCGGGCGTCGGGTCGAATCGGACGTGCAGCAAGGCCCCGCCCAGGTCACTGGCGCCAATAAGCAATGTTCCCCCGTAGAGCAGGATGATCTCATGGGCTACCGAGAGCCCGATGCCATGACCCGGGACCGCTTCATCCATGCGTTTGCCTCTTTGCAGCACGATATCGATCTTGTCCGGCTCAATGCCGCCACCGTCGTCTTCTATGAGGATGTCCAGATCCCGTCTGGAACCCCCATGTCGCCGGCATCGAACCGATATTCGAACCCGAGCCGAACTGTACTTGTAGGCGTTCTCGATCAGGTTTCCGAGAATCTCCATCAGATCCGCGGTGTCACCGTAGAAGACCCCCTCAGGATCCAGGTCCAGTGCGACCTGCACCCGCTTTTCCCGGTACACCTTGTCCAGTGTCCTGACCAGACGCTTCACCACCGGTGATACCGGCACCGGACGGGCCAACGCGGCGCGCCCCGCTACCGCCGCGCGTTGCAGTTGACGGCGAACCAGCTCGTCCATACGCGACACCTGTTCGCTGACGGTCTCGCGAATCTGTTCCATGTCGGCCGCGTCCTCTTCCGAAAAGGACTGCAATATGGCCAAAGGGGTCTTCAGGCTGTGGGCGAGATCGTCCAGGCTGTTGCGATAGCGGGTCTGCACGGCCTTGCCGTGCTCGATCAGGGAATTGAGATTGGAGGTCAGGCCCACGAGCTCTCGCGGATAGATGCCGTCCAGCCGATCCGCCCGACCCCGCTCAATCTGCTGCAGATCCGATGCAAGATCCCGCAAGGGTCGCAGTCCCCAGCGCAGAATGAGTCCCTGAGCCAGTAAGAGAACCAGCGCCATACCGCCCAACCAGAACCACAGAGTGGTCCTGAAGCTTCCGATCTCCGCCTCGAAAGCGGAGGCTTCTTCCGCCACCGCGAAGGTGTACAGGCCCTCCGCGCCCGCGTAATCTTCCCAGGCCACACCGAAATTGATCACGTACAATTCCATGCCCCGGCCGCTGAGACGGCGAAAATAACCCTTCCCGGGTGACTGCCGATCCACGATGTCGATGTCCCGCCCGGTCAGCGACGGGGAACGCCAGGGGGGGTTGCCGTTGTGAGCTGCCACCATCGCATAGAGACCGGAGTCGGGCTTCGAAAACCGCGGGTCCGGCAGTTCTTCGGGCAGGATCATACGGCCGAGGCTGTCTTCGTCGGCAGCCGCCAGCAGCGCGTAGATGTAGGACTGCAGCCGATCCTGCATCGAGGCCTCCGCGCTCACCTTAAAGGCTTCGTCCAGGGCCAGCCCCGTCGCCCCCAGAAACCCCGCGAGCACCAGCGAGGCGGCTGACAGCAGGCGGGCGTGCAGAGAACGCATCAGTCGCTCTTGTCCTCCAGGATAAACCGGTATCCACGGCCTCGCAGGGTCTCTATGGGACCGGTGCGATTGCCCGGATCCAGCTTGCGTCTCAGGCGTCCGATGAAGACCTCCAGCACATTGCTGTCGCGGTCGAAATCCTGATCGTAGATGTGCTCTGTCAACTCGCTCTTGGAGACGACCTGGCC
>JAUXGQ010000085.1 GCA_030621975.1 Gammaproteobacteria bacterium
CATCCGCCAGGCAGAGGCATAATCACTGATTTCTGCTTCAAGAAGGCCTCTGCCCGGGTGGTGAAGAACCGCCCCTAGGCAGTCTGAATTCGGAAGACTTGGCAGATGGATGAATTCACGCAGTTCTTCGACACGTTTACGCTCCAGGCACAGGACTTGGAACTTCTCTTACGCGCCCTGATTCAGGTGCTGCTGCTCGCCTCCTCCGCGGTTTTTTCAGGATCGGAAACCGCGCTCTTCTCCCTCAGCCGCATCGACCTTCAGAAGCTCAGGAACGCGCGCAATCCCCATTCCGAGAGTATCCACGCATTGCTTGATGAACCGCGCCGGCTGATCATTTCAATCCTGTGCGGGAACGAGTTGGTCAACATTGCCTCGGCGGCCAATATGACCGCCATTCTGCTGATGTTGTTTGGCGCCGATGCGGGCTGGTTGAACATCCTTGTCATGGTGCCGCTGCTGCTGCTGTTCGGGGAGGTGACCCCGAAGACCGTAGCGATCAACTTCCCGGTAAAATTCGCGACCAGCGTTTCGGCTCGCATCCTGCCCAAGTGGATCGTATTCATCACGCCGTTGCGCGAAGCGGTTCGGTTTGTCGCCGATAGGATCACGACGCTGCTGGTGGGGGAGATGGTCGACCGGGAAAATATCCTGCATCCGGACGAACTTCGCACGCTCCTGGAAGAAGGGGAGGAGACGGGGGTCATCGATGCGACTGAACGGGTTCTCATCGACAACATCATGGAGGCGGCGGAAACGGGCATCTCCCATATCATGACGCCGGGGCCCCGTATCATGTTCCTGGACGCGAAGCTTCCGTTTCCCAAGATGCTCGAGCAGTTTCGCGAGTATCAGCACCCGCGGATTCCGGTGTACTCGGGACATTGGGACAATGTCATCGGTTTTCTGCACTCCGAAGACCTGCTGCGTCTCGTCCGCGGGGGCAGCGATCTTTCGCAGGTCAAGTTGGGCGATATTCTGAAACCGGCGCATTTCGTACCGCCCACCAAAAAAGTCGACGAGATGTTCGATTATTTTCAGGAGCACAACACGCGGGTCGCGATCGTTTTGGGCGAGTACGGGGAAGTCCTCGGGATCGTCACCATGAAAGACGTCCTTACGTTCATCTTCGGGGAAATCACCGGCAGGATGAAAGGCCAGGAGTTTTATCAGGAAGCGGATGAAAACAGCTACATCGTGCCGGGCGACATGCGACTCACGGATTTCTACAACCTGGCCAATTTCGACATCGAGGACCCCGTCATGACCACCATTGGCGGTGTCGCCTTTCGCCTGTTCGATCGCTTGCCGAAGGTGGGGGAAAGCATCGTCAGTGAGGGCTATGAATTCGTGGTCAAGGAACAGAAGGGGCTGCGCATCAGCCAGATCCAGGTTCGAAAGATCAGTACCGCGAAGAAAGCGCCAGAGACAACCGGGGAGGGGACCGGGGTCAACGATGGCGACTCGGGGGAGGAGTCTCCACGGACCGGAGAAGCGGAACAGGCAATTGAAAACGAGAAAGAAAAAGGAGCCGGGTGATGGATTTAATAACTGCACTCCTGGTTATCCTGGTCTTCCTGGTGTTGAAGGGCTTCTTCTCCGGCTCGGAGATCGCCGTGGTGAACTCGGACAAAATCAAGCTGCGCCATCAGGCAAAGCTTGGGGACCGGGGGGCCGGCCTGGTCCTGAGGCTGTTCCGAACCCCGGACGTGATTCTGGGTACGACGCTGGTGGGGACCAATATCGCAACGGTCATCGTCACAACCCTGGGTACCCTGATAGCCATCGACCTGTTCGGATCCTCCGGCGATCTGATTTCGGTGTTGGTCCTGACCCCTTTCCTGCTGATCCTGGGTGAAGTGGTTCCCAAGAGCGTTTTTCAGCAAAAGGCGGATGTAATTGTTACCTACATCATTTACAGCCTGCGCTTTTTCTCCTTTCTGTTTTATCCGATCATCCTGATCTTCAGTCGCGTGGCTCGATTGGTGACCCGTCTCGTCGGCGGCAGTTCTACCGCTCAAACCGTCTTTATTACCCGTGAAGAACTGCGCGTGCTGCTGGACCTGTCGGAATCCGCTTCCAACCTTTCAACCTTCGACCGCCAGAAGATCAGACGCATCATCCGGTTCGGGGACACCACCGTCGGGGAGGCGATGATTCCGCTTGCGGACGTGGTGGGATTCAACGAAACCCGCAATCTCGAAGAAGCGGTTCGCATCGTGCTGAAGCACGGTTATAACCGGTTGCCGGTGTATGAAGGAAACATCACCAATGTAAAGGGTGTGTTGACCCTGAGCACCTGGGACCTGCTGGACCCCGAGATTAACAAGAAGCCCTGCACGGACTTTATCAACGTCGCTTTGTATCTTTCTCCGAAACAGACCATCGACCAGGCCTTGCCGCTGTTGCAGGCACGGGCGGATCACATGGCGATCGTGGTCGACGAGTTCGGGTCCGCTATCGGCATTCTCACCATGGAGGACGTGTTTGAAGAAGTGGTCGGCGAGATCGATGTGGGTTACGACTTCGATGAATACCACCCCAAGCGCCGGGTCTACATCGAGCACGAGGGTGAAGACATCCATATCATGGGGGGGCGCACGCCCATTTCCGAAGTCAACGACATTCTGCACATGAGTCTTCCGGTGGGAGAGGCGCATACGATCGGGGGGTTCGTTGCAAACAAACTCCGCCGTATTCCGGAATCGGGGGATTCGGTCGAAGACGATGGGTATGTCTTCACGGTTCTGGAAGCCGACGCAAGAGCGGTTATCAAGGTTAAGCTCGAACGTATTTAAGCGACGAACAACGCAGCTGGGCGGGATAGATCGGCGTTCCAAAATGTGAATTAATTTTGAAGCGAGCCCTTAGCCCGCGCCCCTTCAATTTTCTTCTTCGTCGCCAGCATGATTCCAATGATCAAGTCCATGGCCCCGGCGTTCGGCGGCGCCGAAAATCTCATGTCGCTTTGGTGGTCTCTGGGCTTGGGGGTCTGTCTTGGCGGGAACGGATCGCTTATCGGCGCAAGCGCGAATCTTATTGTGGCCGGGTTTGCGGAGCGGGCAGGTCACCGCATCGGCTTTCTGCCGTTCATGGCCATGGCGTTTCCTTAACAATCACGACAAGGACGAGGTGGGACGGGGCAAGTATTGTGGGCCCCATTGTCAAGGCAGTGATTAGCTGTCGTAATTGAAGTCTTGACGCTATAACGTTATGACGCTATTCTTGAGGGAGGAGGTACAGTGTTATGAGTGAATTGTCAAAGAGATCAACGGTTTATTTCGAGCCTGGGATTCATCACGCCTTACGAATAAAGGCAGCGACAGCGCATATTTCAGTTTCTGAGGTGGTTAATGAGGCTGTGCGTATTGCCCTACGAGAGGATCAGGAAGACTTAAGTGCTTTCGAGGAAAGAGCGGATGAACCGACTTTAAGCTACGAAGAGTTACTGAAAGATCTAGAGTCACATGGCAAGCTATAGTCTTGCTTTCAAAAAGTCCGTTGCAAAAGATCTCCGCAGTATTCCCAACCAGGATGTTCAACAGATACTTCAGCGTATTGATTCACTGTGTGAAAATCCAAGAGCGGATGGTTGCGTTAAACTCTCAAGTCAAGAAAGATACAGAGTAAGGCAGGGAGTGTATCGAATTGTTTATGAAATTCACGACACAGAACGAATTGTTTTAGTCGTAAAAGTGGCGCATCGCAGTGAGGTATATAAAAGCCGCTAACGAATAAGGATCAGACAATTCCGGTAGGTTAACAGGGCCATTGTGTAACCCGTTTCCGTCAAACCTGGACATTGGATAAAACCGCGGACAACGATATGCAGACCAAACTGCAAGTTGTGTGGATCGGATTACTGACCCTTCTCAGTTTTCCCGGGCAGGCTAACGCGCCTGTGGTGGATGGGGCTTGGGTCAAGCAGAATCTGGACATCCAAGAGTCGAAACAGTACCAGCGCGTTCACGTGCCGGGCGCCGTCAACGCGCCATCTTCTCAGCTGCCGCAATTTCGGTTTTCGACATGCTATGTCTAGCGGCTTCGGCGAGACGCGCGCTTACCTTGTCGCCGGATCCGGCCGCGACCAGCCACCAGGTCAGTGCGCGTGTTTTATCCCTCGGCACGCCTTCACCTGTCCAGTACAGATTCGCGAGATCGGCGCAGGCACCCGGATGCCCCTGGGTGGCAGAGCGTTCCAGCCATCCCGCGCCCTTGGCCGGGTCATGTTCAACCCCACGCTCGTGGAGGTACATGACACCCAGGCTATGCTGTGCCGGGGGGTCGCCCTGGTCCGCCGCGCGTCGGTACCAGTAGGCTGCTTGTTGATCGCTCTGTTTTACCCCGATTCCTTTTTCATACATGGCGCCGAGATTGTTCTGGGCCGAGGCGAATCCTCCCTCGGCGGCGGCGCGGTAGAGGCGGACGGCCTCGGCGGCGTTCGCCCCGGATGTATCCCTGAGGGCATTGGCGCGGCGGGTCATCGCTAGGAAAACCGGTTCTGACGCACCGGACGGACCGATGGCCAGGGGCCTGCCGTCGGGCCCGACTATGATGACATCGCTATCGTCAGAGTCCATTTCCCCGTCGCCCCACCAGCCGCAGGCGTGAGTGATAACAGGAGAGAGCGACGGAAGCAGGACGGCGAAAGCGAATGTTACTAAACGGTAACGGACGATTTGACATCTTGCCCTGAAAATAGAGGTCAATCCGCAATCTGCGTCTTTTGTGAAATACGTTCTGTTCTGCAATGCTTCATCCATCCGGCGAGACATCTTTCCTACCCTAAGGCGGCGGCGATTATAATATTTTATCTATGATATTCAGGCGGTTTTGCGTTGACAAGCCTGTGTCGCCTTCCCCCCGCAACCAGGATCAAGTCAATCATCCCGAGACCCAGGTTACGCAGAAAAAAGCTCATCTTGTCCGGGGGTTACCACTCGGTAACATGGAGATAAAACTGGGATGACTTATGAAATATTATACACAACAATAGGTTAGCGTATTTCTGGCTTTTCTGTTGGTTACCGTTTCGTAACTTCTCGATGCCCCGTGCTGCATATAAAAGTATCCACTTCCGATAAGAATGTAATGATTACAGTAGATTATAAAACCTATGGAAATTCTGTGGAATAAATGGTGCATCCAGTTTTCTAGAGCGGTAACCACTCTGCTTCATTTCCAATCACTTGTGTGATCGAAAATGGCAGGGTCTCCATGCTTTGCGCACACACCTTGATTCTTCAAGGTATCCCCTCGAGGTTATGGATATCAAGTTCTCGATTAGTTGGAAGATAGTCCTGGCGGCGATTGGCGGACTGGCTGTTTTACTTGGCATTGCGTTCGCCGGTACAGAATATTATACCTCCCAACCCTCTTTTTGCGGAACGAGCTGCCACACCATGGACGAACAGTGGCAGGCGTGGAAGGGATCCAAACACTATAAGAAAAACAATGCAGAGCAAAAGCAGGCGGGCTGTGTCGAATGTCATTTCCTGCCCGGAGAGCATCATACGCTGAAGGCAAAGTTCATCGGGCTTCGACATCTGGCAGCGTACCTCGTCGATCCCAATGCACCCATACCGAAGTCCCCGGTCGTGGAGGATGGGGCCTGCCTGCGTTCGGGTTGCCATACCAAGGAGGAGTTCCAGGATAAGGAAATCAGGTATACAGAGAATGTTACCTTCAAACACAGGGCCCACTTCGAGCAGGAAGCCCTGGAAGGCCAGACGCTGACGTGCGACAGCTGCCATATCAAGCATACGGCGGAGAAGCATTTCGAGGTCCCGCAGGAGATCTGTTTCCTGTGCCATTTCAAGGAAAACGAGTACAACGAGGGCGCGGCCGAGTGCGCCCTCTGCCATACCGTTCCGACCAAGTCTCTGCAGCAACAGAAATCAGCGGACGATCCCGACGAGAATCCGATCACCCACCAGACTATCGAAAAGGCCAACGTCTCCTGCCGGGGCTGTCACGTGCAACATATCAAAGGGGATGGGGATATCAACAGAGATGGCTGCCGCGGCTGCCACAACGAGCAGGGACTTCTGGCGAAATGGGAAGACAAGGGCCTGATGCATGATAAGCACGTCGCCACCCGGCAGGCCGACTGCTTCGACTGCCATCGCACGGACCGCTACGAGAACAACGGTGGTTTCCTGGAGGTGGTACGCGCCGACTGCGTTCTCTGCCATACGGACCAGCACCGCTTCCAGAAACAGCTCCTGCTGGGCGAGGAACGGGCAGACGTTTCGTCGGTTCCTGGTCTGATGACGGCGGTCAATACCAACTGCATGGCCTGTCACACCAATGAAGAACACAAGAAGGGGGCCCCGGTCATGAAGGGCTCGGGAAAGGCCTGTGCCGGTTGTCACACCCCCCGGCACGAGCAGATGCTCGAGGATTGGCGGGAGAGCCTATTGAAGGAGATCAAATTCGTCAAGGAAGTGGAGGAAGAAGCCCGGCGGGCCCTGGAAACTGCGCCCGGCGGGGTGCCCGACGAGACGCTGACCGAGGCTAAGGCGCTTTTCGACCAAGGCCTGGAAAACCTGCACATCGTCGAACACGGAAACGGTGTTCACAACAAGAAGTACTCCCTCATGTTGCTGGACGCGGCGTTAACCCGCTTCGAGGAAATCGTGGATTTGCTTGGAGCG
>JAUXGQ010000482.1 GCA_030621975.1 Gammaproteobacteria bacterium
GGACAAGGCGGAATCCCTGTACCACGAGGCACTTCAGAACCTGGAATCCCTGAATGAAAGGGCTGATCCTCTGCGCTGGATCGCAGCTTACATCGTGGGCCGCACCCGTTGACGAGGACTGCCTGGTTCAGCCGCCCTTAACCGTGTTTTAAATTGATTTTTCCTAGCGGGTCGGTGCACAATATGGTGTTCGCCTGACTAACCTGCCCAAGGTAATAACCAGCAAAACTGCCGGTTGTTGGGCAGACTGTGGTGCATTAGTATGCCGCGACGCCGAGTTCCCGGATGCGTCTGGCGAACCGCTGCCCATCAAGGAATCAGCTATGAAATCAGTTTCTCAGGGTGTTGTGCTGCAGAGCGGCATCGCCGACGTTCAGAATTCCGCGGATACCCGCCGCATCGCCATCAATAAAGTGGGCATCAAGGATATTCGGCATCCGGTGCGGGTGCGAGACCGCAGCGAGGGCGAGCAGCATACCATCGCGAGTTTCAACATGTACGTGAACCTTCCCCACAACTTCAAGGGCACGCACATGTCTCGTTTCCTAGAGATCCTGAACGCCCATGAGCGCGAGATCAGCGTGGAATCGTTCAAAGACATGCTGAGCGAGATGGCCAGGCGGCTGGAAGCCGAAGCCGGTCATATCGAAATGAATTTCCCTTATTTCGTGAACAAAAAGGCCCCTGTTTCGGGTGTCGAGAGCCTGCTGGACTATAATGTCACGCTGATCGGGGAGATCAGAAAGAACAAGCCCATCATGCACATAAAAGTGGTGGTTCCGGTTACCAGCCTGTGTCCCTGCTCCAAGGAGATTTCCGAACGGGGCGCCCATAACCAACGCTCCCATGTCACCATAAAGGTGCGCACCCGGGGTTTTATCTGGATCGAAGAGATCATCGATCTGGTTGAACATCAGGCCTCGTGCCAGCTTTACGGCCTGCTTAAACGGCCGGATGAAAAATACGTCACGGAATACGCCTATGACAACCCGAAGTTCGTGGAAGATATGGTGCGTGACGTGGCGGTGCAGCTCAACAACGATGAACGGTTCAGCGCCTATGTCGTGGAATCAGAGAATTTCGAGTCAATCCACAACCATTCCGCCTACGCCCTGATCGAAAAGGACAAGGAGCAAGACGCCGCCGGCGGCTGAGGCACCGAGCTAGGGTAGATCGCTGAAAATCTCTTAACCACGGATGTACACGGCTTAACACAGATGGGATTTTCAGTACTCTTGCCTTCCCATTGAGGGTCGGACGCGCCGGCTATTCACTCTCTCTTAATTTATTACGAAAAATCCGTGTCAATCCGTGTTCATCCGTGGTTATATCTGCGAGGTACTCAAGAGAAGTGTTGAGGCAGCGATGCAGGTAAAGCACCGGGCTTCTCAATACTTCGCGCGCAGTATTAAAACCTTGCCCTGATCCTCCATGGTCACCCGCTTGAGGAAGCTCATACCGAGCAATACCTCCCTGGGATGAGTGCCATCGACCACTACCGCATGGACGTTGCGAAACTCTATCTGCCCGACCTTTACCCGGTCCAGGGTAACCGCATACCCCCTCGCGTTTCCGGATGCCGTGGCGATCATGATCTTTTTGCCGCTGAACCGGTAGCGCACGCCCAGGCGCTTCGCTTCCCCGGCATTCATCGCTACGGCCGTCGCCCCGGTATCCACGAGCATATTAACCGTGTATCCGTTAATGGAGCCGACGGTCTCGTATCCCCCGGACCCGTTGCGCCAGATTTGCGCCACAACGGCTTCCGGCTTGCTGAAACTGGTCTGGATGTGGGTGCCGAGACGATAGGTATCCCGCTTGCCGTCCACCTCAATCACGGCCTCTCGGCTGTTGGCGGAAATCAGCAATACCCCTTCCGGGCTGGGCTTTCCCAGAAGCAGCAGTCGATTGGTGCCATCCACGGCAACCATGGCTTTGTTCGGAAACAGCGCCATCACGCGTATCTGCTCTACCGCGGAACCCAGTCCCGGCCAGCCGAGACCCAGGGCGATCCAAATTAAAATCAGGCGATTTTTCATACGATGGAGAATCTCAGGGGATCTGTTGCGATATCCTACGTTGGATGCTGGGCCGCAAGCAAGCGGGCTATTCCTGCGGAGCCAGGTTATCAGCGGCTGCGCAGGGTCAGCAGTTCACCCTGATTCCGCATGGTCACCTGGTTCAGGAAGGTCATCCCGAGCAGTACGTCCGGCGGGTTTTCACCGTCGATCACGATCGCATCGATATCCTTCAGCTCAATACGTCCGACCCTGACCCGGTCCAGTTTCACCGCATAGCCCCTGACTTTGCCGGCGACCGTGTTGACCGCGACCTCCTTGCCTTCCGAGCGGTAACGAATGCCCAGGCGTCTGGCTTGTACCGCATTCATGGAGACCGAGGTTGCACCAGTATCGACCAGCATCTTTGCGGTGCGTCCATTGATGGAACCTACGGTCGTGTAGCTTCCCGAATCATTGCGCCAGATCCGGGCTTCCAGAGATTCCGGGCTGGCGAAGTTGGTCTGGATATGGCTTCCCAGCGGATAGCTTTGCTGCCTGCCGTCGAGTTCGATAACCGCCTCCTGACTGTCCGCGGCGATCAGCAGCAGACCTTCAGGACTGGGGCTGCCCACCGCGAGCAAACGATTGGTTCCGTCTACGGTTACCATGGCCTTGTTCGGGAACAGCGCCATGACCCTTATCCGCTCTACGGCAAGCAGGGCCGGGTGTAGCGATAACAGTCCCAGAACGAGACACAGCGTCAGGAGAGGTTTCTTCATTTCGACCCACAAGGTCCGGCAATTTCTTCCTCCTGTAGCGTCTGTCCGCATCCGCAGCTTTA
>JAUXGQ010000224.1 GCA_030621975.1 Gammaproteobacteria bacterium
CAAGGCCGATCGTTCAAGATGCGAAGCCAGATCGGGCCAAAAACCGAACAGGACAGATTGTCGTGTGGCTACCAAGTCTTCATTTCCTCGGTCCGCCTGGTGAGATATCCGGGTGAAGGCCGATCTGCCAATGGCAACCCGGATCAGGCCGGATACGCCTTCTACGGATGTCGCAAATATACCTCTTTGTTTATCGGCAGCGTCCCCGCCGCCAACATCCGCGTCCCAAGGTGTCACCCAGGCGGTGAGCGTCACATTGCACTGACAGGGCCTCATTTCAGGTGGCGGCAGCAGCTACACGGGCTTGAACCTAAGAACGGCAGTTGACCGCTTCGAGGAAACGATAAGTGTCTAAGTGCCATCAAACAAATCCCACGATTCCTGTTCACCCGAAAGGTGAAGCCGCTACGGGGCATACAGCGCGCCCAGCGCCTCGCTTGGCGGCGTTGCAGCTCCTCATAAGTAGACATGGTGCAATCCTGCCGTCACCGAACCAACCAAACGCAGCCGCGACGAACGAGGCAATGGTTGCTCGGCGCGGCGATTACCTCGGCGGCGCTGGTGCTGGAACAAACAGGCCAGGTTGAGTAAGGTAGGGGACCGCCGTTCGCGAGTGTTGGAAACCGGTGCCAGGAATGAGCGTATCTGATGCCGGTGCGGTATGCGGCAAGACAGTGGATTTTTCTTTTTTCCATGCTGAAACTCTACGAAGCGGCTGATCGAATCGAGGCCCAACTGCTGATGGATCTCCTGCACGGTTATCACATAGAAACCGTATTGCTGGGAGACTACCTGACCGGCGCCGCCGGCGAGTTGCCTGCCAACGCCTTTCCGGTTATCTGGGTCGTGGAGGACGAAGATCTGCCGCGGGCGCGAGAGTTGCTGGCTGATTTTCACTCGACCCGCGCGCAGGCCGGGAAGGCAGACCCAGCGCCCTGGGAGTGTGGATACTGTGGCGAACAGGCAGAATGCGGCTTTGACCTCTGCTGGAACTGCGGCAAGGCGCGGAACTGATGCGCGAACCCTGCCGTGTGTCCTGCGAGACTGGCGGTACCCGCGCCGGGGAATGATCTACAATAGTGCATTACCTTGCGCCATGCTTTGATAGCGACCCGGAGAAGGGCAGAGGAGTGTTGATATGGGTAAGTTTCTGAAGATCCTGGCGGCGATTCTGGGGCTTCTTGTGGTGCTCGTCGTTGCGGCGGTGATCATCGTCCCGCTGGTGGTGGATCCGAACGACTTCAAGGATGAGATTACCGCCCAGGTGAAAAAAGCGACCGGGCGGGAACTGCTTATGAGCGGGGACCTGGGGCTGTCGGTGTTCCCCTGGCTGGGATTGGAGCTGAATGGCCTGCGCTTGAGCAATGCCCCGGGTTTCGGCGATCAGCCCTTCGCGGCGGTAAAACATGCCCAGGTCAGGGTCAAGCTGATGCCGCTCTTGAGCAAGACCCTGGAGGTCGACACCCTGCGGGTGGAGGGCCTGCAACTAAACCTGGCCAAAGCGAAGGACGGCCGCACCAACTGGCAGGACCTGGCGGGTGCGGAAGAGCCCGCAGCGCCCACCCCGGCGGAAAAGCCACCGGCTGAAGGGCTCGGTCTGACAGGCATCGCGATCGGTGGCGTCGAAGTGGCCGATGCCCGCGTGGTCTGGGATGACCGGTCCAGCGGCCAGCGCTATGAGGTGGCCGATTTTGCCCTCAACACCGGCGCCATCAGCCCGGGAAGTCCGGTGGATCTGAAGCTCGCGTTTACCATCGACAGCGCGCAGCCCCGGCTCAAGGCCAGGGTCAATCTCGACGCCAGGCTGGAAACGGACCAGGCGCTGCAGAAGCTTAGCCTGTCCCCATTGAACCTGAACGTGCAGGACCTGCAGACCGAGGCGGTGCGCGGCCAGGTCAAGCTTGTGGCCGGGGTGGATGCCGATCTGGCGGCGCAGCGTTATCGGCTGGACGATCTCCGTCTGGACCTGACCGTCGCGGGGGAAGGGCTTCCCAAAGGCGGTGTGGAAGCCGAACTGCTGTCAGATCTGGTGGTTGATCTGAGCGCCGAAACCCTGGCCCTCAGCGGGATGAAGCTGACCTCCGGGGAACTGGTGGTGAGCGGGGCGCTCCAGGGTGAGAAGATCCAGAGCGCACCCAGCTTCAGCGGCGACCTCAAGGTCGCCGAGTTCAGCCTGCGCAACTGGATGCAGAAGATGGGGCTGGCGGTGCCGGTGACCGCGGACCCCAAGGTACTCAATCGTGTGGCGTTGGATGTGCACCTGAAATCCTCTCCCAAGCAGGTGGCCCTGGAAAAGCTCGTGATGACCCTGGATGACACCCGTCTCGACGGCGTGGTGAGACTCCAGCCCCTGGACAAACCGGGGGTGCGGTTTGATCTGGCAGTGGACGCCATCGACCTCGACCGTTATCTGCCCCCGCCCGCGGAGGGTGAAGCCGCACAGGCAAAAAAGGCGGGCAAAGGCGAACAGCCGCCCGTCGAGCTCTTCCCGGTGGAGACCCTGCGCCAGCTCGACGTCGCGGGTGTGTTTCGGCTTGGCAAGCTGATCGTCAAAAAACTGGTCGCCCAGGATATCCAGCTTTCGGTAAAGGCGAAAGATGGCCGCATCAAGCTGAAAGAGGAGGTCAAGGCCTTTTATCAGGGCGCTATCAGGGGCTCGATCGGGGTTGACGTAAGGGGTGCCGATCCGAAGTTGAAGGTTGAGCAACACATGAAGAACATCCAGGCCGGCCCGCTGCTGGCGGACCTGACCGGCAAAGACACCCTGACCGGCCAGGGCGGGTTCAACGCATCGATCACGGCCAGAGGTCAGACGCCGGAGGCCTTGACAAAGACGCTGGGAGGCAAGCTGGATTTCAAGTTTACGGACGGTGCCCTGAAGGGCTTCAACCTGGCCAAGACGATCAGGGACACCAAGGCCCGGTTTAAGGGGAAGACTGTCCCGCCCAGCGACGAGCCCGAGCAGACCGATTTCTCCGAATTGCGGGGCAGCGCGAAGATCACCAAAGGTGTGCTGGTCAACAAGGATCTATTCGCCAAGTCGCCTTTGCTGCGGATCGAGGGCGCCGGTAAGGTTAACCTCCCCGCGGAATCCCTGGACTATACCCTGACACCCGTCATCGTAGGCACCCTGAAAGGCCAGAGCGGTGACGAGTTGCAGGACTTGAAGGGGATCCCGGTGCCGGTCAGGTTTACGGGCTCGCTCGCCAAGCCCGAATACAGCATCGATTGGAAGAAGGTGCTGGTGGGGACACAGAAAGCCAAGGCCCAGAAAAAGCTGGATAAAGAAATCGATGAGAGGCTCGAGGGTAAGGTTCCGGACTCGCTCAGAGACCAGCTCAAGGACACCTTGAAGGGATTCTTCTGACCCCGCGCGCGGGAGCCTGTATTGAAACTTTGGAAGGGCCTGCTCGTCGTCCTGGTCTGGATGCCGATCATCGGTCCGGGTGTCCGCGCGGCGCAGGTCGAGCATCTGGAGATCGAGCGGGCCGGGGACGACTACAAGGTGTCGCTCAGGGCGGTTCTCAATGCGCCCCTGGCCCAGGTCTGGTACGTACTGACCGATTATGCGCGCTTCCATGAGGTGTCACCGGCCATCAAGGAGAGCGAGATTCTGGAGGAACGGGACGCCCGCACACACCTTGTGCGCACCCGCGCCAGCGCCTGCGTGCTCATCTTCTGCAAGGAAACTCGACAGGTTCAGACCATGCGCCAGCAGGCCCTGGGCGAACTGGCGGTGAACGTCGATCCGGCGCAAAGCGATTTCGAATTCGGGCAGGCCGAGTGGCACCTGGTTGCCGATGCGGGGTTCACACGCCTGCACTTCGAGGCCCGCATACGCCCGGCCTTCTGGGTGCCGCCGCTGATCGGGCCCTGGGCCATCCGCCACGTGCTGCGCGAAGAGGCCCGAGCGACCTGCGACGGGCTGGAGCGGCTGGCCCGCCGGCGCCTGCCGTGAGTCCCGAGGACTTCGCCTCCAGGGTGCTGGACTGGTTCAGCCGTCACGGCAGAAAAGACCTGCCCTGGCAGCAGGACCCCACTCCCTATCGGGTCTGGGTCTCCGAGATCATGTTGCAGCAGACCCAGGTGGCGACGGTCATCCCCTACTTTCAGCGCTTCATGGGGCGTTTCCCCGACCTGGCGACCCTCGCCGAGGCGTCCCTGGACGAGGTATTGCATCGCTGGTCCGGCCTCGGCTATTACGCCCGCGCCCGCAACCTGCAGCGGGCGGCCCAAGTCGTTCGCGATCGCCACCAGGGCCGCTTTCCCCTGGAGCTGGAACGGGTCCAGGACCTGCCCGGTATCGGTCGTTCCACCGCGGGCGCCATCCTGTCCCTCGCCGCGGGCCAGTCTCACGCCATCCTGGACGGCAACGTCAAACGGGTGCTGACCCGCTGTTTCGCGGTGCCGGGCTGGCCGGGAGAAACCAGGGTGGCCAAGCGCCTGTGGGAACTGGCGGAACGCCTCACCCCGCAGTCCGAAGCGTCGCAGTACAACCAGGCCATGATGGATCTGGGCGCCACCCTGTGCATCCGCGCCCGACCCGGTTGTGCGCAATGCCCGTTGTCCGATGCCTGTGTCGCCCATCTGCAGGGCAATGAAACCGCCTACCCCGCCCCCAAGCCCCGGCAACCTCTGCCGGTGCGCCGGACCCACCTGCTGCTGATACACAACACCCGGGGCGAGATCCTGCTGGAGCGGCGCCCTCCCGCGGGGATCTGGGGCGG
>JAUXGQ010000334.1 GCA_030621975.1 Gammaproteobacteria bacterium
CTTCACATTTCTGTGCGCCGATCCATCCCGCCTGACCGCGTAACTCAATAAGCGGAGGCATGTTGTCGTCGAGCGTACAGGGATGTATTCACAGCGTGTCGTGGAAGGGACTCTTCGCACCCTCGCCCCCGATTATTGAGAAGCTACCTGACCGTGTTGTAACAATCTGAAATATCGCAAATATTCCTTCGTTGTTACGCCTTGTCAGACGGGCGCCTCGACGCCCATGAATGTAAATCTATTTTGGCGCGAGCTCTAAGGCCTGAACGGGTACTCGACCGGGCGTTCCGCGAGGTCCAGGGGCAATATCAGGCGCCGCTGGCCGTCCTGCCATTGCATAACGTAGCCGGGCTTGCCGACCTGCTTGCCGGTCTCGTCGACCCGGTAGTGACCGAGGACGGAACGGCCCTTGAGGGTGCGATACTGCTCCCGGACCTTGTCGTTGTCCAGGGAGCCGACTAGGCGTACCGCCGCCTCCAGCACCTGTCCGGCTGCGTAACCGGACGCCGCGTGCGGACCCGCGTTGTAGCCGTGTTTGCGTTTGTAACGGTATGCAAAGTCTTGTGCCTTGGGCAGGTGCGCACTGCGCATCCACTGCACTATGCCTATCACACCCTCTGCATCGGGGCCCAGCGCGTCGCCGAAACCCCGCAGGCCGGGGCCGACCGTGAACGCCAGCATCTTGGGCGCCAGCCCGGCGGCCTTGGCCTGGCGGGTGAACGCCAGGGAATCCTCCAGGTAACTGCCTGCGATGATCACCTCGGGATCGGCTGCGCCCATTCTCTTGATCAACTCACCGAACCGGGTGGAGCCTTGATCGTACTCTTCGTCGAACACGATCTCCAAACCAAGGGCGGCGGCATCGGTTCGTACCCACTTGGCTACTTCACGGGGAAAATCATTATTTGCATAGATGAGGGCAACCCGCTGCAGCCCCTTCTCCTTGGCGAATGCCAGCACCAGGTCCATGTAGGCGCTGGTTGGTGTCTCGGTGCCGAAGACGTTCGCGTAGCCCCGTTGCCAGATACTGTCAGCCGCGCCACCGGTGGCGATCATCGGAAACTGGTGCTTCTCGGCCACGCTACTGGCCGCCATGTTAAGGTCCGAGGCATAGGGACCAAGCAGCAGATCCACGCCATCTTGCGTGATCAGCCTCTCGTACAGTCTGGCGCTCGTCTCGGGCTTGGACTGGTCGTCGTAGTGGAGGAGCTTGACCTTGCGTCCCAGCAGGGCGCCCCGGGCATTGATGCTGTCGACCCACATCTGGATACCCTGCAGTTGTTCGCGGCCGAACTCTGCGTATCGGCCGGTGAGGGATGCCGTGGTCCCGATCACGATGCGCTCTGCTTTGGGCGCCTCGTCCGCCAAGGTGGTTTGCTGCAACGGCATCAGTCCGGCCAGGGCCACCAGTGCCGCGAGGAAGAACCTGTATCTCATAGTCATCACCCTATCTTTCGTTATGCGGGCGCTCATGCGCTATTTCCCGATTTCTATTTCCCGTTTAGTGGTGTAGAGCAGGCGCACGGTTTCGTACTCGAAAGGTGTGCCGGTTTCGAAGTACCGGAAGGGTATGTTGGCCCGTGTGTCCACCGCATCCAGGACCCCCCAGATTACCTGCTGGTAGACCTCCGGATCCAGTATCGCATGGCGAATCAACCCGATCGTGTACATGTCCACGCCTTTGCCTATGCCGTCGCGCAGCGAAGAGGGCCCAAGGATGGGCAAGACCAGGTAGGGCCCGGGGCCGAGCCCCCAGACGCCGAGGGTCTGGCCAAAGTCCTCCTCATGTCGTGAGAGGTCCATCCCGCTGGCCACATCGATAAAGCCCAGCAGACCCGCGGTGGTGTTCCAGGCGACCCGGGAGAAGGTTTCCAGCGCCAGATCACCTTCGAGCTGCAGGATGTAATTGATAAAGGTGGTGACATCGCGCCAATTATTGAAGAAGTTGTTGATGCCCGTCTGCCCCAGCTCCGGTGTGACCCACTGATAGCCCGTCACCGCGGGCAGGAATACGAACCGGTCGAACTGGTAGTTGAACCGATACATGGTGCGGTTGAATCCCGTCCAGGGATCGTAGACCTCCGCGACGTAGTCTATGTCTTCTTTGAGTACCCGCTCGGTCGGATAAACGGGCTCGATGATCTCCCCCTCCCCTACCTGTACCGGTTTCGTGCTGCAGCCGCCCAACGTCAGCGCCGCCGTCAAGGCCCACAAGCTGGTGCGAAATATGGATGTTGTTTTCATTGCCCGACCCCGCTTATTTCTTGAAGACGCTGATCATGTGCGCGACATTGTCCCGGTATTCCATGTTGCCCAGGTGACCGCCCCTGGGGTAGATCTTGGCGCGGTCGCCGAACACGCGCGGGAAGAAGTCGATCTCACCGGGTTCCAGGATCAGGTCGTCCGCGTTGTGCATGACCTCGATCTTCTCGGCGCCGCGCAGGTAGTCTTCGATGGTCTTCAGGCTCATCTGCTCGATCAACCCTTCCCGGGTGAGCGTCGGGTCCTTCGCTCTGAAATAGGGAAAGAAGTATTCATGGAAGTAATCCGTAAAGCCCAGGCGCGCGCTTGCTTCGTCGTATTTGGTCAAGTCGGTGTTTTTGGTCAGGCGCACGTTCTTCGGCTTGATGTAACCGAAATTGGTCATGACGTCCGAGGTAAACGCCATGTTGGATGCGAATATGCCGAAGACCACGCCGATCAGCGCCGCCAGTTGCTCGTCCTCGAACTGGAGCTCCTGGAAGGCTTTGTAGAGGAATTCATCATCGAATACGAGGCGGTCCGTGCGCTTGTATACCCGGGTAAACGCCTCCACCAACGTCCTGTAGAAACTACTGAAATTGTCTATGCCGCCCGGAATGTTCTGGAGCATCCGATCGAGCAGTGAGATCGAGCTGTATAGCCTCACCGGCGGGTTGATCAGGAGCGTCTTTTTAAACTTGAAGACCTGTTTCTCGTCGTCCAGTCGTGTCAGGAACGCCGCGTTAAAGGCGCCAAGGCTGTATCCCGTGAGGAAGAAGTCGGTTACCTCGAGCTTGTCCTCGAGCGTTCCCCAGATCTTCTTCATTGCCCGATAGAGGTCTTCAGCGTCCCCGAACACATGACCGGGAACCGATGTGCGGGAGGCGGACACGACGAAATTGGGGTGGGTGGGCGATGACACGCCGATGACGTGAAACCCCGCCTGATAAAAAGCCTTTGCCAGTTTCTGGACCGAGGTGCTGTCATGGGCGGCGCCGGTTCCCGCGATGATAAACACCAGCGGCGCCGGTTTCTCCTGGGCGGCATATGAGAATCCAAGCTCCTCCGCCCACCAGAGCGCGTCCGGAACCACGCGGTCTTCGAAGATCGTTAGGCTGCCCTGTTTGAAAGGGATCTCCTCGGGCAAGTCTGCGGTTAAACCGGGAGGCGTGCCGACCACGGTCGCAAGGAACGGGTCGGTGATGGGGTAGCCGTAGGAATCCGCTGTGGCCCAGCTCGTTGCGGTCCAGAAAAAGGTGAGCAGGAAAAACAGGCCTCGTCTCATGGGAACTCCCTCGCTTTGGGCAATCGGTTAGGATAGTGCGAACATTACCACAGCTGGCGCCGGATGTGGAATTAAATTTCCATGTATTACAGGAAATAGCAGCTTTTTAGTGGCACTTTTGATACACTGTGACCTTTGCGGTTATTTTGGGTGTTTGCGGATGTTAACGAATTAGTGTCCATCCAGAAAGAATGACTCTCGCCAAGACGCAAAGATCGCAAAGTTATAACCCATTGTCGTAAACGCAAATTATATTTCGTTCTTGGCGTCTTTGCGCCTTTGCGAGAGA
>JAUXGQ010000531.1 GCA_030621975.1 Gammaproteobacteria bacterium
GGCGAACCGGCGCCGTCCGGCGGCCATCTTCGCCCGCAAGCGGGCTCCTACGGTGTCATCGACAAGCATTTAACTAATCGTGAGATTGTAGAATCAATCTGATCGCTCGTTCTCGGTTATCCGCAATTACCTGACTGCAACACCCAGTTCGCGGTGCAGCCGCTGTCGTCTGTCCCCATCGAGGATGCCGATCAGCCAGCCTTCATCACATCGGCCTATGCCGAGATTCGCCAGGCTCGGGTTGCGGGCCTCACAGTCCCCTCGCAGGGCCCTGCCGCGCTTGCTCAGGTAGTGGATGCGCTGGTTCGCCGACGCCCGCAGCGGATGTACGATCGGCCGGGTCCGAAGATAGGGTCCGTCTATCAGGATATCCGTAGGCGCCAGCAGGGCCGCGCTGGACAGGCCACGCGCCTGCAATTCAGCAAGCCTGTGCCCTGAAAATACCAATAGATCCCATGCGGGCCTTGCCGCGGAGAGCAGCGCCCAGAGGTCCGCCAGCGCCCTGGCCTGGGCGAAAGGTTCTCCGCCGGTGAGGGTGACGCCCTGTAGATCCATGGGCAGCTTCAGGACATGCGCGGCCAGGCGTGCTATCGGGATAGACCTGCCGGCATCGGTCGGCTGCAACTCCGGGGTGATGCAGCCCGGGCAGCGCAGGGGGCAGCCCGCCACCCAGAGCGCCAGGCGCCTTCCGGGTCCCAGGGCGGTGACCGGATAGGCCAGATGAGACATGCGCAGCCGGGTACTCACGTCGCAACCGCTTCCAGTTCCAGCTCGAAGCGCTGCAGCGCCGATTCGCCATGATCGATCAGGCTGTGCAGAACAAGCCGGGTGTCGGGGGCATAGTCGTTCTCGAACAGCCTGGTTGCGAGGGGATTGATCAGGGCCGCGTCGAGCATGTTGCGAATCCCCCGGCCCCCATGTTGAAGGTGTCCCCGCGCCAGGGCGATCAGGGCCTGTCTGGCGTCGCCGCCCAGTTCCAGGTGGATTTGCATCTGCTCCTTCAATGATGACAACAACTGCTCCAGCAGATGCTCCAGGATCTGTTCGTCCACCGGGGGTCTGATGTAGTCGAACACTACGAAGTTCTCGCCGAAGCGGTTGAGGATCTCGGGCCGGCCCAGAACCTGATTGAAGTGCTCGCGGATAGCCTCCAGGATGACCTCCCGTACCTGATTGTAGGGCATCGCCGGCGTCACCAGTCGCGCCCGGCTTCCGCTCTCCGCGTCCGGTCGGGCAAAGGTCCCAAGATTGCTGGTGAAGATAATGATGCTCTCGGAGAAATAGACGGTCTCCCCTTTGCCATCGGTGAGCCGGCCGTCGTCCAGGATCTGCAGGAACTTATCGAAGATGCTGGCGTGTGCCTTCTCGATTTCATCGAACAGCAGAACGGAGAAAGGCTGGCGTTTCATGGCGTTTGTCAGCTTGCCGCCTTCCTCGTAACCCACATATCCCGGCGGCGCGCCCAACAGCTTCTGATCGGCATGGGGTTGAGCGTATTCGCTCATGTCGAAACGAACCAGTCGCTCTTCCTGGCCGAACAGCAGCTCTGCCAGGCCCTTGGTCATTTCCGTTTTACCCACCCCCGTCGGCCCCGCGAAAAACAGGATGCCCCGGGGCCGCTGGTTCTTGCGGCCCGCCCCGGCGGCCAACCCCAGTTTGGCCCGCTTGATGATCTCCAGCAGCCGCAGCACGGCGACCTCCTGACCTTTGATGCGCTGGCGGATCATTTCCCCGGCCCGTTCCAGTCTGGATTTGTCCAGCTTGTCCCAGTCGCTCTCCACGATCCCGTATTTGAAGCGCTCGCACAGGCCCCGGATCTGCTCCACAGGGATCTTTTCCCGCTGGGACAACCCCACCAGGCTGAGCATCTCGTAATAGGAGAAACCCTCCGTCAGGGCGCTGAACAGGGCGACCTGCTCGCGGGGTGCCTCCTGGCCCGGATTGGCGCCGTAGAAACTGGGATAATTAGAGCGGATGAAGCGACTGCGCTCGGAGACGCCGGGTTGGTTGAGGTAGATGGAGCGGGAACGGGGATTGTTCAGATACAGAAAGGCGGGCAGATCGTTGATCTTCTCGCAGACCATGATCATGACGTTGTTCCAACGCCCCTGTTCGCGGATGACCTCCCGACTTTCCAGGGAGGCCTTGAGGATGCGGGTGAACAGCGCCTGCTCCTGCCGGCTCAGGCGGTCCGGGGAGGCCGTCAGCTGCGAGGCGAAATTGAACACGAAGGCGCAGGGGATCTCACGGTTGGTCATGGCCCCGGCGACATCCCGCACCACCGGCAGGGGATCGGCCAGGCCTGTCTGAGCCTGGCCGCGTCCTCTCGCACCGCCCCGGTCGCTTCCTCCACCCTGGCTTTCGGTGAGTTGCGCGAACCGTTTCTGCATGTCATCGTCGGGAAATGCCAACCCGTCTACCGGGTCGAACTGCCCCACTACCTCATAGCCCAGGCCCGACAACAGGCGCTGGAAGAAATTTCCGAGGTTGCCTTCCGTCCAATAGGCGGGATGCGTTTCGGTCTGCACCTGGTAAGAGACCAGATCCAGCACATTGCCGTGTACCAGCAAC
>JAUXGQ010000052.1 GCA_030621975.1 Gammaproteobacteria bacterium
AAAAATCACACTTGACGCCCGGGGTTATGCGGACCTCTCTGGCAAGACACGCTGTGAATACATCCCTGTACGCTCGACTGCGGCATCCCTGCCGCAGACGGTCTTGCCAGAGAGGTCCGCATAACCCTACAAAAAGTCGATTGCCATCAAACTTTGGCTGAGTTTTATACATAATCAGGACCTGATTTGATTGGCCCTCGGTGATTTTCGCTACAAACGGTTAAGTGCCCGATTGCGGAGAGCATGGCAAGGTCAGGTTTCGGCCAGGAAGAGTCATTTGCCAAGTGGCCATTGAACGTCCGCTTGATACTGAAAGCAGTCATCGCAACCGGCCTGACGAATGAGTGCTCACGACCCGGTCAATCGACCTGACGCCAATAGCTTTCGGTTGGAGCGACAATTTCTGGGTGGGACTCTCACCCACTGGGAAACGCCACCTTATCACGGCCCACACCCTGAGCGGACTATCCGCCAGTTTAGATGATCTCGTCTGGGTGCCGATATTCATAGTAGGGTGAAGTACTCTCGAGCATGCTGTAACCTGCCATTCTTCTGTCGCCAAATTGATCTAACCTTTAGATAGATCTTTATGAGTGCACAATGTGAAACGACCGCCAAGCGCGCCGCTGGGGCGCCGATGAGCCTCTTCGAGCGTTGGCTTACCCTGTGGGTGGCGCTCTGCATCGTCGCTGGCGTGGTGCTAGGCCAACTGTTCCCGGCGCCGTTCCAGGCCCTCGGCCGCATGGAGGTAGCTCAGGTCAATATTCCAGTCGGTCTACTGATCTGGGTGATGATCATCCCGATGCTGATGAAGGTCGACTTCAGCACCCTCCATCAGGTGAGGGAGCACTGGCGCGGTATCGGTGTCACTCTGTTAGTCAACTGGGCAGTGAAACCGTTTTCAATGGCGTTGCTCGCCTGGCTCTTCATCCGACACGGGTTCGCCCCCTGGCTTCCGGCGGAGCAGATCGATAGCTATGTCGCGGGCCTCATTCTCCTCGCCGCCGCCCCATGCACCGCCATGGTCTTCGTGTGGAGCCGGCTCTCCGACGGCGACCCCTATTTCACCCTCACCCAGGTGGCGCTCAACGATACCATCATGATCTTCGCCTTCGCCCCTATCGTCGGCCTGCTCCTGGGACTCTCCGCTATCACCGTGCCCTGGGCCACTCTGTTCACCTCGGTGGTTCTCTACATCGTCATCCCGGTCATCCTCGCCCAGGTGTGGCGCCGCACCCTATTGCAGCGGGGGCAAGCGAAATATAATGCCACGCTGGTCACCCTTGGCCACCTCTCCATCCTGGCGCTACTCGCCACCCTGGTACTGCTCTTCGCCTTCCAGGGCGAAGCGATCATCGAGCAGCCGGTGATCATTGTGCTCCTCGCCGTACCAATCCTGATCCAGGTTTTCTTCAACTCGGGGCTGGCCTATTGGCTGAACCGAAAGGTGGGCGAGCAGCACAGCGTCGCCTGCCCCTCGGCGCTGATCGGTGCCTCCAACTTCTTCGAGCTGGCGGTGGCGGCGGCGATCTCCTTGTTCGGTTTTGGATCCGGCGCCGCCTTGGCCACAGTGGTCGGCGTGTTAATCGAAGTGCCGGTGA
The DNA here is from genome assembly GCA_030621975.1 of Gammaproteobacteria bacterium. Classification (GTDB taxonomy): domain Bacteria; phylum Pseudomonadota; class Gammaproteobacteria; order Chromatiales; family Chromatiaceae; genus JAUXGQ01. Next base: position 1,602 of record JAUXGQ010000052.1, read on the forward strand.
TGCTGCTGGTGGTGAAGTTTGTCAACCGGAGCAAGGGATGGTATGAAGCAGGCCTTTCCGCGCCCTGAATGTCGGAAGGTCAATGCCAGATCCAAAACCTCTAATAACGACAGGCAGTAAACAGGTGACGATTGCATGCATTGGCCTTTGCGCTGCTAACTGCAACGATCGTTCCTGGCTGGAAGCACCCTTTAGAAGCCACAGACCAACGTCTGCTTTCGCGGCTAAGCGGTCATTCCCAGGCCGACCCGCTAATGACCGGAACGGGTCGGAAGCTGACATTGGTCGCCCTCTTAAAAACGGCCGATTCCTGGGGAGCCCGCTATTTCAGCTGATCGGCCCCGTTTTTTCTCTCGAAACTCAAACGTTTTTCGGATGAGGGAAATTACCCGATTTTTTTCGGAGAGCGTTCTGACTTGAGCTTGGGTGAACATTGGGAAATCTTCATCAAAAATGAGATTGCGGTCGAAAGGGGTCGGTGACAATTGAGAATCACTTCGATTCTCTTTTGTCACCGGCCCCTATCCTTCGTCAGGCTTCCTGTCCTGGTGGCCTTTGCGGTGGTGGATGGCCGCCGGCGCCTGCTGCGTCCTCAGAACACCATGTTCATCATCACCAGCATCACCACCAGAAACAACACCGTCATGATGCTGCCTGCACGCATGAAGTCCGGGACCCGGTAGCCCGCCGGTCCCATGATCAAGGCGTTGACCTGATGGGTGGGGATAATGAAGGAATTGGAGGTGGCGATGGCCACTGTAAGGGCGAACACCGCCGGGTCGGCGCCCACGCCGATGGCGATGTTGACGGCGAGCGGCACCAGCAGCACGGTGGCGCCCACGTTTGACATCACCAGCGTGAAAAAGGTGGAAAGCACCGCGACGGCGGCCTGAATGACCCAGACAGGCATGCCGCCGACCACCGTCAATGTCTGCTCGGCGATCCACTTGGCGGTACCCGTCTGCTCCACCGCCAGCCCTAAGGGGATCAGGCTGGCGAGCAGGAATACGGTCTTCCAGGAAACCGCCTGATACGCCTCGTCGATCTTCAGCACCCCGGAGAGAATCATGCCGATCGCGCCGGTCAGGAGCGCCACCGAGAGTCGGATGTCGGTGAAAAGCACCATGCTGAGTGCGATGGAGAAAAAAAGGGCCGCCCAGCCCACCTTTTTCGGCCGCAGCTCCTCGCGGGGGTACTCGGTGGTCACCACCACAAAATCGGGGTTCTTTTCCAGTCGGGCCAGGTTCTCCCAGGTGGTGTGTACAACCAGGGTATCACCGGTATGAAACGGCATGTTGCGGATGTGGTCGCCCGCACGCAGGGTCTCTCCGTCACGATGCAGGGCGACCAGGCCCAGGCCGTAGACCTTGCGAAGCCAGACGTCAAGGGCGCTCTTGCCGACGAGATCGGAGCCGGGGGGGATGACCACCTCGGCGATACCCGCCTTGGTGGGGGCCAGCAGCTCCGCGAAACTTCGCAGTTGGGTGCGTTTTTTCAGCTTGAACCTGGCGACGAATTCGTTGACCCGGTTGGTCGTGGCCAGAATGCCGAGCACCATGCCCGCTTCCAATCTGGTGTCGTAGGCCACCGAACCGGGACCGACTATACTCTCCTGGCCACTGTATTTGACCCCGATCGCCCTGACCTTATACGTGACTTCCACCTCCCCCAGGACCTTCCCCACCAGTTCGTTGCCGTCCGGCACGACCACCTCGGATAGAGAAGGGTGTATGCCATAGAGGTCACGGAAATAGGTCATGGTATCCCTGCCCATGCTGCTGCTCACACTCTTGATATCGGGCAATACCAGGCGCGCCGCGAACACGAAATACAGGATACCGGCGGTTACCAGCGCCAGCCCGACAGGCGTCACGGAGAACAGGCCCCAGGTCTCCATCCGTTGCGCGGGTGGCAGCGCGGTATTCGAGGTCAGGATCAGGTCGTTGAGCAGGATCAGAGGGGAGGAGCCCACCATGGTAACTGTACCGCCGAGGATCGCGCAGAAGCCCATCGGCATCAGCAGGCGCGACATAGGAAGGCCGGAGCGGGCGGAGATGCGCGACACGACCGGCAGAAACAGGGCGGTCGCGCCCACGTTCTGCATGAAAGAAGAGATGACGGCGACCGTGCCGGATATGATGGGGATGATGCGCCCCTCGGCACGGCCCCCGACCTTCAGGATAAAGGTTGCCACCTTACCCATGATTCCGGTCTTGTCCAGTCCGGCACCGATGATCATCACTGCGATAATGGAGATCACGGCGTTGCTCGAAAAGCCGTCGAACAGGTGCTTGGGGTCCACCAGCCCTTTCTCCAGCCCCATCACGGGTGCCAGAAAATCGGTGAGCCCCAGCAGGACCATGATGCTGAACGCCGCTACGTCCACATCGACGATCTCGAAGGCGAACAGGTAGACAGTCAGCAGCAGGACCGCCGTGACCCAGGCGATCTCGATGGTCGGTACTTCGTAGGCCAGAAAGGTGGCCAGCATGGCAAAGATGGCGATGGAGGCAAGCCGCTTCTGGATACCTTTTCCAGTCGTTTTCTTTTCTTGTTTCATACCGTTACATTAGATCACCCTGCGACTTATACTACGGACTCGAAATCCCTGCATAGGTTCTACCATGTATACACTACACCCGCAGCTTCAGGCTGACACCTTTCCCGTCTGTGATATGGAACTCTGCGAGGCCCGCTTGATGAATGACCGGCGCTTTCCCTGGGTCATCCTCGTTCCCCGGCGGGATGGTGTCACGGAGGTACATCAACTCTCCGCTGACGAACAGAATCTGCTGATTCACGAGAGCAGCCTCACGGCCGGCGTTCTCAGCCGTATGTTTGAGGCTGACAAGATCAACGTCGCGGCACTGGGCAACCTGGTACCCCAGCTACATTGGCACGTGATTGCCAGAAGCCGAGGGGACCGGGCCTGGCCTGGCCCGGTCTGGGGTTACGGAGAGCGACTCCCCTATGAAAAGAAGGAAAGTGCCGCACTTCTCACGAAGTTACAGGACACCCTGCGAGGCATGCCTTGCGGCTAACCGCTTCCTGGCTCGCTGAACGTTACAGGATGGGTGACGAGGTACACTAGTGACCGACGGAACCCTGATCGGAATCACCTTTTTCGTTTACCTGGCTGCGATGTTCGTGACTGGCTGGTACGCCTTCCGGCGCACCAGGGATCTGGCTGATTTCATTCTCGGCGGCCGCCGTATCGGCAGCTGGGTAGCGGCGTTGAGCGCCGGCGCATCGGACATGAGCGGCTGGTTGTTGCTCGGGTTGCCGGGATACGCCTATGCATCGGGGTTCGAATCCTTCTGGCTCGCCCTCGGCCTGCTCGCGGGCACTTATCTCAACTGGCGGATCCTCGCTGCCAGGCTGCGGGTCTACAGCGAAACCGCCGCCAACGCACTTACGCTTCCGGCCTTTTTCGCCCACAGATTCCGCGACCGTTCGGGACTGCTGCAGATCACTTCCGCCTTGTTCATCCTGGCATTCTTTCTTTTCTATACCAGTTCCGGGCTGGTGGCCAGCGGCAAACTGTTTGCAACCGTATTCGGAATACCCTACGTCTGGGCGGTGGGCGCCGGTGCATTGGCGGTCATCCTTTACACCACGGCGGGCGGATTTCTCGCGGTGTCATGGACGGATCTGGTCCAGGCGCTCCTGATGGCGGCCGTGCTGGCGATGGTCCCGGTGATGTCGATCACCGCCCAGGGGGGACTGGACGCCATGCTGATATCGATGCAGCAGACCAATCCTCAGCTGCTCGACCTCTGGTCTTCGGCCGATAGCGCCAGTACCACGGTGCTCGGAATCGTCTCCCTCCTGGGCTGGGGTCTGGGGTACTTTGGCCAACCTCACATCCTGGCACGATTTGCGGCCATCGAGTCCGTTGAAAGGGTACCCAAAGCACGCCGGATCGGCGTCGCCTGGGCGGCCATTGGTCTGACAGGCGCCATGTTTGCGGGCTTTTCCGCGCTGGGATACCTGGCTACGCCGCTGACCGGTGCGGATACCGAAAAGGTCTTCATTCTGCTGGTCAGCAGCCTTTTTAACCCCCTCGTGGCCGGCATCTGTCTCGCCGCCATCCTGGCCGCGATTATGAGTACGGCGGACTCGCAGCTGCTGGTGGCCTCCTCGGCACTGACCGAAGACCTCTACAAGGTGCTGTTCCGCAAGCAGGCGAGTCCGCAGGAGCTCATGGGGATCGGCCGGGTTACGGTGGTCTTGATTGCGGTACTGGCGTTTCTGCTTGCCCTGGATCCGGAGCGTATGGTGCTCGATCTGGTGGCCTATGCCTGGGCCGGTTTCGGGGCCGCCTTCGGTCCGGCGCTCATACTCTCCCTGCACTGGAAACGCATGACCGCCAAGGGTGCGCTGGCCGGAATCCTGTCCGGCGGACTGACAGTAGCGGTGTGGAAGGAATTGCAGGGCGGTGTGTTCGACCTTTATGAGATCGTGCCGGGATTTGGCATATCTTTTGTATTCATATTGATCGTGAGCCTGCTCGACAAGGCGCCTGACCCGGAAATATCCAGGGAATTCGCAAACGTCAATCTACAGGTGGAGAAACCATGAGCTTCGAGAAATATGACCTCTTTTTTTCGGGACAGGTCATCGACGGTCTGGACAAGGCCGAGGTCAGGACGCGGGTTGGGCAGATCTTCCGGGCGACAGAGGCGCAGCTGGATCATCTGTTCAGCGGCGACCCGGTTCCAATCAAAAAGGCCGTCGACATGGATACGGCCATAAAGTATCGCGTTACCTTACGCGAGGCCGGCGCCCTGATCGACGTAAGACCTGTTCAATCGCAACAGCCAGCAAAACCCTCGGCTGCGTCTCCAGCGCTAGGCGCCGGCAGATCGGCACCAACCGCTGCCGAGGCGCCCGCGCAAGGTGTTGGGTCGCAGATGACGCTTGCCCCGCCCCGCACCGGGAGTCTCGAGGACTGCGCGCCGCACGGTCGCCCCGCCGAGATCCCGGACATCAGCGGTCTCCACCTGGCCTCGCAGGACGAACCCCTCGCCGCGCAGCCGGTGATATCCGCACCGGAAATAGACACCAGTGGGATGCAGTTATTCCCGGCGAATACGGGCGATCTTCAGGACTGTCAGCAAGAACCCCCTCCCCTGCCGCTACCGGACATAAGCGACCTGCGGCTGATCGATCCGGACAAAGACAGCCCAGATATTTCACCACAAATGTAGGCTGGGGCTTGCCCCAGCTCTTCGTTTCGCGACCCACTACGCAGAAATAAGAGAGTGGATAAGCGCAGCGCATCCACCGGAAATCAACGTGTTGCCGGATGCGTTTCACTTATCCGGCCTACATTTGGAGCCTTTTGCGACACCTTCCGTTTGCTGAAAGATCCTTCAAGATACAAAGTCAGATCGGGAGAAAAACCGAACAGTACAACCATCTTCCGCGGCGCCCCCAGCGGCACCCGCTCACTGACTTTCACCCGATTGGCATGGTTCTCGCAACGTAATCGATGAAAGTCGAAGATGCAGCGCGATAACGTCAACTTTATGACATTTCAGGAGCTTGAACGTGACCACTCCCATTAATTCCGACAAAAACACGTCGCTACCCGCGGCCTTATCAACCGCTGGCCGGGATGGCAAAACGCCGGTTAGCCATCGACAGGGCACTGAAGCGGAGCGCAAACATGATGCGCCGGCCCAGGCGGCCGGCACTGACGGTCAGGATATCGATATCGAGCGCGCGAACCAGCTGCTCAACCTGACCACCGCGTCGCCTGCACAACATCCTGGGGGCAACATTGAAAACAGCACTCAGGCCAAGGCCATAGTCAACCGATTCCAAGCCCTCGTAAACGAGGACCCGAGCTCCGCCCTGCGGGCTCAGGCTTCCGGCCTGAACGAACTGCACGGGGCTCTGCTCGAGGCCCAACCCACCTGAAATCCGCAGTAGATGGCTGTGCCCACAGAGGCTAGGAACCTGTCCTCCTCTCAGGCAATAGTAAGCCTTTAAGGGTGCCGCAGTCTGGCACCCTTTTTTTATGCCCTTAAGGGCTGCAACTTGCGTGCCCGAAAAGAATCGATACTCAGCCCGGTCTCCTGAGTAACGTTCGTCGGACTCATCAGAGGCGTCGATATGAAAAATTCCCCGCACCGCATCTGCTTTCGATCAGAGCGCTTTTTTCACGTCCTGGGAGAAGGCTGGTTTTTCGAAGCTCGAGAAGGCATGTTTGGACCCTACGAAACAAGGGTGAAGGCCCACGAGGCTTTGTCGAGACTGATTACGCGATTTCCCCAAAAGCGCCCTGAAAAGCTGAGCGACAGGGCCGCTTGACGCCAGGCAGCGGAGCGACCCTGCGGGGCAGGTAACTTGATGCTTCACGAATGAGACCACGGATGAACACGGATAGACACTGATACGGATTTCCGGGGGGTTAGCGAACAATCCGCCGGTCCAACCCACAGCGGGAAGGCGAAGGCAACGGAAGTTCTATCTGTGTTAGGGGCTCGCGTCCATCCGTGGTTCAGAGTCTTT
>JAUXGQ010000137.1 GCA_030621975.1 Gammaproteobacteria bacterium
ACGCAGCGCTACCCAGAAGGCACGGTCTGCATTATCAAAGGCAGGTCTACGCCGCTGCCTAGTAAGCGTAGCCACTTGTTGACGAAGAGCTACTTTCTCAATAACTAGGTTAGCGCGCGAGCGGATAGCCGCCCTCAGGACGCGGACGATAAATGAGATGACGAAGACCAGTAGACGTGCCATGGCGTCGGAGTGTGCCGTGCTGCCCTAAGAATTTCAAGCACGCGCTGACACCATTACCAGAAATCCGGATGAAACCGAAGTCATTGATTTTATTGGTGGGTCGTGCAGGAGTCGAACCTGCGACCAATGGATTAAAAATCCACTGCTCTACCGTCTGAGCTAACGACCCGAAACAGGAAGACGCGCATAATACATCAGGTTGGCGTGCAGGTGAAGCCTACCCCGCGCCAGTCCGGATCTCTCGCGACCCTTCCCCTGAAAATGTAGGCTGGGGCTTGCCCCAGCTTTGCCGTGTAGTAGGTCGCACAACAAAGAGCTGGGGCAAGCCCCAGCCTACTTGTCCGTCAGTTTTTCTCGACCGTCCCGTGACAGATCAAGGCTATGGGTGTCTTCTATAAAGCGTTGGATCAGGGATGCCCGCCTCCTGAAATCCTTTTGCACGAAACCGGCAGGAGTCACAGCGCCCGCAGGCGCGCCCCTCCTGATCTGCCTGATAACAGGATACGGTGAGGCTGTAATCCACCCCGAGGTCGGTTCCTCTGTTGATGATTTCTGCCTTGGTGAGGGCGATGAGGGGTGTCTGAATCCTGAAGGCTTCCCCCTCTACACCCGCCTTGGTGGCCAGATTCGCCAGGTTTTGAAAGGCCTGAATAAATTCAGGCCGGCAATCCGGATAACCGGAATAATCCAAGGCATTGACACCGATGAATATGTCCCGCGCCCGGACTACTTCGGCCCAACCGAGTGCCAGCGCGAGGAACACGGTATTGCGTGCGGGAACATAGGTCCGGGGAATCCCGGTGGTGGGTGTTTCCGGTACCTCTATGCGCTCGTCCGTAAGGGCTGAACCGCCGATCTCGTCCAGGCCGAGCCGCAAAATCTTGTGCTCGGCCACACCCTGGGAAACTGCCACCCGTCTGGCCGCCTCCAATTCCACTGCGGCCCGCTGACCGTAGTCCATACTCAGAGCAAAACAGGCGAATCCTCTCGCACGGGCCACCGCCAGCGCAGTGGCCGAATCCAGCCCGCCGGAAAGCAGAATGATTGCTTTAGCCGTCATTTTCCCGCAACCTCACCCCAGAGAATCCTGTGCAACTGAATCTGAAACCGGACCGGCAATCTGTCCTGCAGGATCCAGTCCGCCAGCACCGTAGGATCCTGCCGACCGTGGCAGGGTGAGAACAGGACTTCACATCTTTCGGCCAGATCATACTCCTCGAGACGCTCTTTCGCCCATTGATAGTCCAAACGATCACAGACGACGAACTTCACCTGGTCGTTCTCGGTTAGACGACTGAGGTTCTCATACCTGTTCCTGGCTTCTTCGCCAGAACCGGGGGTTTTGAGGTCCATGACTCTGACGACCCTCGGATCGACCTCTGTCACGTCCAGCGCCCCGCTCGTCTCCAGGGACACCGCATAACCGGCGTCAGCCAGATGCCTCAGCAGTTCGAGACAGGGCCGCTGAGCCAGGGGCTCACCGCCCGTCACCGTCACATAGCCTGCCTGGAAGCGGGCGACCTGTTCCAGGATCTCATCCAGCTCCATCCACTGCCCGCCCTTGAACGCATATTCCGTATCGCAATAGCCACACCGCAATGGGCACCCGGTCAGGCGAACGAACACGGTCGGCCAGCCCAGGGTACGGCTTTCGCCCTGGATGGAGTAGAAGATCTCGGTTATTCGCAGACGCGGCATCTGTTCAGGGGCATCGAAAACGCTAGAAAGATGTCGGGTTACGGCGCGATCACATCTCTGGTGCTGACCTGAAATCTCGGTAGGATGCGCGCCTAACCCGTCCTACATGCTGCGGAGGTAGGCCGGGGCTCGCCCCAGCTCTTGGTGTCGCGAGCAAATGCCCGGAAGAGCTGGGGCGAGCCCCAGCCTACGTTTGCTGTTTCATACTCCCGAGCGGCGTTTGCCAATCGTTGAGGGCTAATGACCCTTCGCCCGCATCCGTTCCAAGCGCTTCAGCGCCAGATGGGATTCCGTGGCGGTGGGATACCGCTGACTCAGCTCGGTGAGTCTATCCCGCGCCTGCGCCCATTTCTGTTGCTCATAATAGATGAATCCGGTTTTGAGCATGGCCCCGGGCACCTTGGGACTGTAGGGGTGCATCGTCACGACCTTTTCGAATTCAACCAGCGCGGTATCGAAGTCCCTTGAAACATAGTTGGCTTCTCCCAGCCAATACTGGGCATTGTCGGAATAGTTCCCCGCCGGGTATTTCTTCAGAAACCTGCGAAAGGCGGCAATCGACTCCTTGTACCTACCCTGTTTCAGCAAGTCGAACGCCCCCTGATAGGCCTTCGCCTCCGCTGCGGGGTCCGCGGCGCGGACCGCGCTCGACGCGGTCCGTTCCCGGGGTGCACCCGTTGCAGCCCTCGCCGGCGGCGCGGAAGGGGCTGAAATCGGCCTGGGTGGTGCCGCGACAGGCAGGTCGGCCCCGGGCCCCGCTGGCGCTCCGGCCGGCGGGCTGGAACCCAGTTGCTGGCTCAAGCGCTGATCGATATCCAGGTACAGGTCACGCTGACGTTTCTTGAGGGTCTCCATCGCATGGGCCTGCACTTCCACTTCGCCCCGCAATTCCCGCATCTCCTGCTGCAACCGGTCGATGCGCAGCATAATCTCCGTCAGCGACCGGACGCGGCGCTCCAGACGTTCCAGTCTTTCCGCGGTTGATTGAACCGTGATTATCGGGGCCGGCGACTGGGCGACGATTATCGGCGAATACAGAATTACAAGACCCACCAGCACACCGGCTTGAAAATGTTTCACGCTTGTGCTCCGTTCAGTAGACGAGTTCGACCCGGCGATTCAGCGCCCAGGCCTCTTCATGCTGTCCCGAGGCGGCAAGGCGTTCCTCCCCGTAACTGACGATCACCAACTGGCCTTGTGCAACGCCACCGGCTTCCAACAGTCGCCTCACTGCATTGGCGCGACGTTCGCCAAGGCCGATGTTGTATTCCCGGGAACCCCGCTCGTCACCATGACCCTCTACCCTGACCGTCAGCGACGGGTTGGAGGCCAGATACTCGGCATGTGCCGCAACCAGATCATGGTACTTGGCATCGACCTCGCTGCTGTCGAAAGCAAAATAGACCGTCTGCGTGTACAGAAGGCTGTCCGGGTCCTCCAGCGGGCCGCCGGCCCAATCGCGACCTCCCGCCCCACCCTCGGTCATGGCGCCTGCTGTCCCCGCGTCCGCGGCCTGTATCGACACGTCCGTTACCTCCACCTCCTCGGCCGTGACCGCGGACTGCTCTTCCGGGGTTTTTTCCGGGGACGTGGAACAACCGCCGATTATCAATACCGTCAACCCTAATGCGATGGCTGCTGTCCGCTTCTCGTTCATTGACTTCTAAGCTCCTGTTGAGTGAAAGGCGACCAGACCGGCTCTCGGATATCCTCCGACCCGGACGCCAGACGCTGACGAACGCTGCCGTCCGCGGAAACCGCGGCCAGCCGCCCTTTGCCGGCTGACTTGGTCGCATAAATTATCATGCTGCCATTCGGCGCGAAACTGGGAGACTCGTCCAGACTTCCTTGACTCAGAACCTGTAACAACCCGGATTTCAGATCGAGAACCCCGATGCGGTACTGGCCTTTGATGCGGGTCACCATGACCAGGGACTTACCATCCGGCGCAAACGACGCCCGCGCATTATAACTGTTCTCGAAAGTGACGCGTTGTGTCTCGCCACCGGCGGACGGTTTCCGATAGATCTGAGGTCGCCCCCCGCGATCCGAGGTAAACACGATGCTGCGACCATCCGGTGACCAGGCGGGCTCCGTATCGATGGCGTAATGGCGGGTGAGTGAGCGCAGTTTCTTGGTAGCCAGATCCAAAACGAAGATATCGGGGTTGCCGTCCTTGGACAGGGTCAGCGCCAGTTTGCGGCCATCCGGGGACCAGGCCGGGGCGCCGTTGATCCCGTCGAAGGCAGCAACCTTGCGGCGCAGGCCGGTAAAAACCTCCTGCACATAAACCGCCGGTCGGCCTTTCTCGAACGAGACATAAGCGATGCGCCGCCCATCGGGGGACCAGGCCGGTGACATGATCGGCTCCGTGGAGGTGACGATGGTCTGGGGCTTGTGTCCGTCCGCATCGGCGATGCGCAACGCCACCCTGGGTTTCCCATCCGGGCGTTGTTCGGAAGTGACGTAGGCGATGCGGGTGGAAAAGGCGCCCTGCTCCCCCAGCAGTTTTTCATAGATGACGTCGCTGATATGGTGGGCAGTTGCACGCAGCGTCTTTTCCGTGGCGGGAACGTTGTAAGCGGCCAACTGTTCGCCCCGGAACACATCGAACAACTGAAAACGGATCAGGTAGCCCCCCGGTCCATTCGCCTGCATCCTGGCCACCACCAGATAATCCATACCCAGCACCTGCCAGTCGCGAAACTCCACTTCGGATGCGCTGCGCGGCCTGGCCAGCATGTCCTCAGCGGGCAGGGTCCTGAACCGGCCACTGCGTTTCAGATCCGAATCCACAATAGCGCGGATATCCTCGCCGGGCGGATTACCCGGGCCCTCCCAACCGAAGGGCACGATCGCGATGGGCAAGGCGCCTTCGGCACCCTCGGTAATCTCGATGGTGAGGGCCGCACCGAGGTGCTGACACCAGAACAGTAAAAACGGGATAACAAGAAACTTCTTCATAATCACTTAGCTTAGGTTATTTGCCGGGGTCAAAGACGAGTTTTAGATCACGAAACGACTCGAACAGACCGCCACTGGGTACGGGCAAAGGGGCTGCCTTGCGCACGGCCGTTTCCACGGAGCGGTCAAAGGCTGCATTGCCACTGCTGTCGATAACACTGACCGCGATCACGTCGCCACCGGGTATCAGACGCACCCTGAGTGTACAGCGCAGGTTCGCACCTGCGCTGGGCGGGCGCAGCCAATTGTTCTCGATCTGTTGCTTGATGGCCGCCACGTAACGGTTGCGCTCCCGCGCATCCTGTTCCGCCGCTATCTGTGCCTGCAGCGCGTCTTCGCGGGCCTTCTGCTGCGCCCGCGCCCGGGCCTCGGCCTCCGCCTTGCGTTTGGCCTCCGCACGCTTGCGGGCCTCGGCTTGCGCCTGCTTACGCTTTTTTTCCTCCGCCCGGCGTCTGGCCTCCTCGGCCTTGCGTTTCTTTTCCGCCTTGGCCAGACGCTTTTTCTCTGCCCGGCGTTTCTTCTCCAGCTCCGCCTTCTGCTGCTTCAGCTCCGCCAGGCGTCTGGCTTCCCGGTCCTTTCGTTGTTTCTCTTCGGCACGGCGTTTTGCCGCGGCCTTTTCTTTCGCCTTGCGCTTTTTCTCCAGGTCCGCGAGCCGCTGTTTTTCCTCCGCCTGCCTGCGCTTGAGTTCCGCCAGCCGCTTTTCCTCGCGTTGGCGCACCGCCTCCTTTTCCGCTTCTTTTTTCGCCTCGGCTGCGCGCAGCTTTTCGACTTCCGCTTTGATCTTTTCTGCATCGACCACCCTCGCCTGCACTGTCTCCACCTGCGGTTTAGAGGGCGGCGTTGCGGCCTGCCATTCGATGCCGAAGATCAACCAGGCCAGCAACGCCAGGTGCAGTATCAGGGCGAGAAAGGCGGCGAAGGGATTCCGGCGGATGACTTGCCACATGTTACTTGGCGACGTCCGGCGTTTCGGTGATCAGCCCGACACTGGGCGCGCCACCGGC
>JAUXGQ010000209.1 GCA_030621975.1 Gammaproteobacteria bacterium
CATCACGGCGAGGGTATTTTTGGCCGCTGCGACGAAGAACACCTCATCATCGGCCTCGACGACCGTATCGCCCTCGGGGAGAATCGCCTGGCCGTGGCGGTAGATGGCGGCGATCCTTGCTTCGATAGTCGGCATATGTTCATACAAGATGCGCAGTTTCTGGCCCACCAGGGGGCCGCCGTAATAGGCCCTTACCGCCACCAGGCGCACACGGCCACCGACGAAATCCAGCACCTGCAAGGCCCCGGGGTGTTGGATCAGACGCATGATGTGATCGGTCACCAATTGCTCCGGACTGATGAGGACGTCAATGGGCAGTGCCTGCTGGGAGAACAGCTCCGGATGGCGGTGATACTCCGGCGCCCTGACCCGGGCGATCTTGGTAGGCGTATGAAACAGGGTATAGGCTACCTGGCAGGCGACCATGTTGGTCTCGTCGCTGTTGGTCACCGCAATCACCATATCGGCGTCTTCCGCCCCGGCCCGCCGCAGTATGTCCGGATGACTGGCGTGTCCCTGCACCGTTCCCAGGTCCAGACGGTCCTGAAGGTCGCGTAGCAGATCGGCATGCTGATCGACCACCGTTATGTCATTGGCCTCGCTGGCCAGATTATTGGCAACCGAGGTACCGACCTGGCCAGCACCCAAGATGATGATCTTCATTATCGGCGATCTTTGATCTCGATCCCCAGGGAACGCAGCTTACGATACAAATGGGTACGTTCCATGCCCACCTCCTGAGCCATCTTGCTCACGTTGCCCGTGTGTTTGTCCAGCTGATATTCCAGATAGGACTTCTCGAATTGCTCGCGGGCGTGGCGCAGGGGTTGATCGAATGACACCAGCGACTCCAGCTCCACTTCTCCGCCGAGTCCGCCGACTCCCATAGCTGCTTCGATTTCTTCCTGGGTAATCGCATCCCCCGCGCCGAGGATCAGCAGGCGCTGCACCAGATTCTTTAACTCCCGCACGTTACCGGGCCAGGTATAGTTGCGCAGAAAGTTCTGCGCAGCCATGCTGAAGCGGCGGTAGGGAAGTTTGTCCTGGGACACGAAATGGTCCACATAGTAACTCAGAAGGTCCGGGATATCCTCATGATGTTCCTTCAAGGTGGGAATGTGCAGTGGCACCACGTACAGGTGGTAGAAGAGGTCTTCCCGAAAGCGCCCGGCCTGTACCTCTTCCTCGAGGTTGCGCTTGGTCGCGGCGACAATACGCACATCGATCTTTACCGGCTCCGTACCGCCGATACGCAGGAACGACCCCGTATCCAACGCGCCCAGCAGCTGGCCCTGGGCATCCAGATCCATGTCCGCCACCTCGTCCAGGAACAGGGTGCCGCCGCTGGCCTGCTCCAGACTGCCGTAATGGATGTGGCCATCCTCTTCGCTGCCGAAGAGCTCCCGCGCCGCATTCTCTGGGTTTATGGAGGACACCCCCATATCCACAAAAGGCCGTTCGCGGCGTGCGCTTTGGGAATGCAGGTAGCGGGCGAAGGTCTCGCGGCCGCTGCCCGCCTCCCCCGTGATCAACACCCAGGTGTCATGTTGAGCAATGCGCTTGACCTGTTCCCGCAAGCGCTGCATCGCCGCGCTCTTGCCTATGGGTTCCTGGATGCTCGGCACACGCCGCCGTAAACCCACGTTCTCGCGCTGCAGTTTGTCCGCTTCCAGGGCCCTTTCGACCGTCAGCAACAGCTTGGCGAGGGATAAGGGTTTTTCCAGAAAATCGTAGGCGCCCAGGCGGGTCGCCTCGACGGCGGTCTCCACCGTCCCATGTCCGGACATCATGATCACCGGCGAAGGCGGGCCGTCTCCTTCCTCCCATTCCTTGAGCAGGGTTATACCGTCCACATCGGGCATCCAGATATCCAGCAACACCAGGTCGGGACGGCGGTCTCTCAGCGCCTGGCGCGCTGAGGCCCCGTCTTCCGCCGTCGTGACCTCGAAGTCCTCGTCTTCGAGGATCTCCTTGACCAGGGTGCGAATGTCCGGCTCGTCGTCTACCACCAGGATATAAGGGGAACTCATGCGGTATCTTTCCTCTCTAGTTAGCAGCTACAGGGCATGGGATGTCCCGGATCACCGGCAAGCGCAGGATGACACAGGCACCGCCATCAAGATTCTCGGCCCAGATCTTTCCACCATGCTCCTCCACAATCTTCTTGACGATGGCCAACCCCAGGCCGGTACCCTTGGTCTTGGTCGTCACATAGGGCTCGAACATCTCCCCTAACAGATCCTGATCAAAACCAGGGCCCGTGTCCATGACTTTTAACTCGTAAAAGCAGCCTTCGGTATCTCCGACAACACGGGTGGATACCGTCAGACAGCCCTCTTCCCGGCTGGCCAACGCCTCCTGGGCGTTTTTTACCAGATTGTGCACAACCTGGCGCAAACGCAAAGGGTCGGCCTTGATCCTGACCGCCGGTGCATCCAGCTTCATCTGGATCTCGACCTTGGATCCGGTGCTGGGGTACAGGTCCATTACCTCGGCGATGGTCTCGTCCGCCACCAGGGGTTCGCGCTGCAGTTGGGGCGGCCGCGCATAGTCGGAAAAGGCGTTGACCATGGTCTTCATGGCCTCAACCTGCTGCACGATGGTATGGGTCGCCCGGTCCAGGACCCGGGCGTCGGATTCGGGCATCTGGCGGAGGTATTTGCGGCGCAGACGCTCGGCCGAAAGGCGTATGGGGGTCAAGGGGTTCTTGATTTCATGGGCAAGACGGCGCGCGACCTCGCCCCAGGCGGCATCCCGTTGGGCCTTGATCAGGTTGGTGATGTCGTCAAACACCAGCACGTGCCCGGTCTGCTTGGCGTCCGGCAGCGCAAAAGGCGCGATACGACACAGCAGAACCTGATGCCCCTCGACACCGAACAGGGTCACCTCTTTGCGCCAATCCTGGCCTGCGTGGGACAACGGCTGATGCAGAAACTCCACGAATTGCGCAATCGCAGAGGATACTTCCGCCATTTCCCGAAACGGCCGGTCCATATAGGGATGCAGGTCGAATCCCAGAATCTGGTGGGCCGCGGTGTTGGCGGTGCGCAGATACAGGGCGGCGTCAAAGGCCATAACCCCCGACGACAGATGCCCCAGGACCGTTTCCAGATAACGGCGCTGGGCCTCCACCTCCGCCTGGCTGCGGGCCGCGGCGTCTCTGGCCATGGCGATGCGGCGGGTCATGGCGTTGAACGAGGAGACCAGAAATCCCAGCTCGTCGCTGCTTTTCAGCAACGGCAACTGTTTGTCGTAGTCGCCATCGGCAACCGCGCGGGTCCCTTCGGCGATATTGGTGATCGGGGTTACCAGGCGCCGGGCGGTGTAAAACGCCGCCCAGACCGCGGCCAGCAGACTGAACAGGAGCACCAGCGAAAGAACGAGCACGAAGTTTATCTTCAGGGCATTGCGCAGGAAGGCCAGCTCCCGATACCGGTCGTGGGCGTGCTCCAGCTTGTTGGTCAGGCCGCGGATACGCTCGGACGTCGGATATATACCCTGCAGCACCAGGCGGCGGCCGGACGGGTCGTTCACCACTACCCTGATCCGAAGCTCGTCGGCACCCTTGGGTGAGAGCCCCACGAAATTGCTGCCTTCACGCAACTGCTGCATCACCTCAATGCTCGGCTTTTCCGGTACTAAACTGGTGGGGTTCGCCATGCTGGATGCAATGACCTTTCCGGCCCTGTCCATGAGGGCCATTTCCGTGGCGCCGGACTGCTCCCTGAGTTCGGCGAGGCCGATGGCCAGCCCCGTTACCGACAGGTCCTGGAGATCGGCCAGCGCCCGCTCGGTGGACTTCAGCAGGGCGCGCTCATTCAATCCCAGCGAGGACTGACTGAGTTCCAGTGCATCCTGCATGGCCTGGTCGATCTGCACATCGAACCAGCTGTCGATGCCTTGCAGGAGAAAACCGAGTGAATAGTAGTAAACCACCGACACCGGCGCCAGGGAGAGCACCATGAATATCATTACCATACGCACCGTCAGGCGCGAGCCCGCCGCCTCGCGCCGATACTGTACCACCAGGCGCACCAGATGAAAGGCGATCAGCAACACCAGGATCGCCAGGCCGGAGACACTGGCGAACAGCAGGGGCACGAACAGGCGGCTGAGCTCGGCGGAGTTCTGCACCGCGCTGCTCATCAGGTCCAGGGACACCAGCACCAGGGCCAGCAGCACAATCACCAGCCAGGCTTCCCGGCGCAGCAGGGTTACGGTTGTAGTGGCCATTTGCGCCATGGACTCGAAAGGTTCCAGGAAGGTGACAGGTAAGCCAGCGGCCGCAGGGGCAGCGGCAGGGCCTCGATGTCCAGCACCGCCTTTACCTTCGTGACATAGTTTTCGCCCGCTTGCAGCGCTGACCTCTCCACCAGCGGAACGGAAAGCAGCTCACCCAAGGCAATGATAGCCGCTTCGCGGGTGACGAAGTTCTGCTGACTGCCCGTGTCGATATTGACTACCTGGTACAGTTGGGCAAGCGAAAGATACCGGATCATGAAACGCAAGTGCCGGTCGAGCGGTCTTTGTTCCCAGAGCCAGGCATCGTCCCGCTGAATCTGCACATGTACGTCGAGGGTCAGCGGCACCCCGTTGCCCAGGGCTTCCAGGGCGGTCTCGCTGAACGTGTACTCGATATGGGCATCCAGAACATAGGTCTCGTCCACCAGGCGTATTGCTCCCCGACTCACGCGGAAATCAGCCGCGAAACCCTGGGCGGGCAGCACCAGCGCGAGCAGCAGCCAACCCCAGCGGGAAAGGGATGAGCCTCCCACTATGCCTTCTCCAGGCAGGCGTAATAAAAACCGTCCATCTCCTGCTCTCCCGGAAGGGTCTGCCGACCAAAGGACCGTGCATGCCCCCAATCCGACGCTACAGGCCTTTCCCTCGCATCCGG
>JAUXGQ010000038.1 GCA_030621975.1 Gammaproteobacteria bacterium
ACCCGTCACAAGGACTCTGAAGATCGAAATCCAGACTGATACCCGCCCTGCTACCGCAGGGGTTCTAGCGCCTTTTTCAGATCATAAAGGGTGCGATGCACGCCATGACAGCGGGCGCAGATGACGACAGCGGCCGTGCCCAGGTTGCGTCCCACCGCCTTGATGTCGTCGGCCTGGATACTGCCGGCCAATGCGTCCAGGATTTTTCCGGTATACGTCCCCAATATACGTTCCCTGGCCTGCGCCTGTTCGTGACATCGGGAGCAGCTTTCGCCCAGATCGCCCAGTCGTTCCCGCAGCGAAGACAGGGCATCCAGCGCGACCTGTTTGCGTTCGTCTTCGGCAGCGATCTTGATGCGATTGACCAGCATCGAAAGTCCGCGCATGGTCTCCCG
Source organism: Gammaproteobacteria bacterium (assembly GCA_030621975.1). Classification (GTDB taxonomy): domain Bacteria; phylum Pseudomonadota; class Gammaproteobacteria; order Chromatiales; family Chromatiaceae; genus JAUXGQ01. The sequence goes on from JAUXGQ010000038.1 coordinate 396, forward strand.
GTAGGCATGTTCTTTACCGGTATCACTGAGCCTCACCTTTGCCTTTGCAAAGTCGGGCGTCCGATACAAGGCCGCCGTTACCGCCCGGTATTCCCGGTGGCAGGCCTTACAGCTCCGCTTCAGCTTTCGCACCGCCCTCTTCGCCTGCGCAAAATCCCCGTTGCCGGCAGCATCCTCCAGACGCGCGGCCCATTGAGGCTCAAGTTCTTCCTCCCATTCAGGAACCATTTCCCCAATTTTTCGATAATGGGTGACCAGGCGAAGGGCCCACTTTTTCATCCGCGGTCTATCTTGCAGGTCTGCGTACTCCATGACGGCCTGCAGTTCCCGCCGCAACTTGAACATGTTGTGGAGCCACACCTGCCGTTTATTGGCCGGCTTGTACCACTGGGTCAGAGAAGACGGCGGAAGCATCAAGACCTTTTCTTCTTGCGCCCAGGTACTACCATTCGCGACCAGAAACGAAACCAGAACAACGAATATCACGGATGAACGACGCATCAGTCGAGGGCGCGTATCTGTCGGTATTGGTCCGCGACGGTCGCCGGATCATGAGGCGGGGAAAACCCGGCGAGAAGCCTCATTTCCGGATCCACCAGAAAAATGGAGCTCGTGTGGCTGATCAGGTACTCGCCGGGGGCCCTTTCGGGTTCCTTGATATAGCCGGCGCCGAATTGCCGGGCGAATCCGTTGATTTCCTGTTCTGACCCGCTAACGCCCAGGAACCCCTCGCCAAAAAATTCCATGTAATTTACGAGCACCTCGGGCGTGTCACGCTGGGGGTCTACCGAGACGAAGATCACCTTTGCGTCTGGCGCCGCGTCGGGATCCCTCTGTAGTTCGTTGAGCACTGCGGTCAATACCGACAGGGTCATCGGGCAGATATCCGGACAATAGGTATAGCCAAAAAAAACAAAGCTCCACTGGCCCTCGAAGTCCTGCCGTGTAAAGGATTGATTGTGTTGATCCACAAGGGTGAAGGGTCGCAGCAATCTCGGTTCCGGACGCAGGACGGCGGCAAGCTCAGGAGGGATAGTCTTCTGCGATGGCATCAACAGGACATAGGCCAAGCCGAGGATTCCAACCCACAACGCAAAGATCGCAATGGTCCCGTAGGGAACGGTTTTCTTTTCAGGCATTTTCCAAGACCAACCGGAGTATCCGTTACTTAACGCCTTTTTCCAGAAAAAACTCCCGATACTTGTAGTCTTCCACGTTAATATGGTTGTAGAGCCAGTTCCACAACATGGTGCTCAATTTACTTTTGAAGCGGATATTCCTGTTGTTGATCTGCGACTGTATGTTCGCCAGTTCCTTGATAAATTTCTCGTGCAGGGTCTTGTGCCTTGCGTAGTCGGGATATCCGTATTCCACCATCAAGTCTTCTTCCTCGCGAAAATGGACGGCCACAACGCGCGAGATACGGCTTAACAGGGCGTCGATATGTCGCCAATCCTCTTTGTCCGGTTCTTTCTCGGAGAGATTTTCCACCATCTCGTGGAACTCTACGGCATAGCTGGCCAGGCGCAGGTGTTGTTTGTTGCATGCATTCACCCCCACATCCGCTACCAAGCAATTTCCAATCTCCCGGGGACCAGCGCTCTTGAAACTGAGCATTTTCTTAACTCCTGCCTAAAGGGCGTTGTATTTACTGTTCATCAATTGGTGAGTTAAAAACAACGCAATGGTAAACAACACCATGGCGCCCCCCTGGTGACCGGCGGCCAGAGCAACCGGCACATGGAGCAACAGGGTGGAGATACCCAGTGCGAGTTGGATTATCAGCATGAGGACAAGTATGTAAAACCCCGATCGAACCCTGGACGGCAATTCAACCCGGGTGGCGGCAAACCAGTAAACTGGAATGATCAGGAACAGCAGGGTGGCCAGCAGGCGGTGGTCGAACTGCACGGTCGTGACGTTCTCGAACAGATTCTTCCATTGGGGTTCCAGGGTTGACATGCCCTCAGGGATCCACTGGCCATTCATCAGAGGAAAGGTATTGTAAGCGAGCCCCGCCTTGAGTCCGGCCACGAACCCGCCTGAAAGCACGGTGATGAAAATCAGACCCGTGACCAGGTAGGAAAACCCCCTGAGCCCCGGACCAACCCTGTTCGCATACCCACCAGCCTCAGGCAACAGCAGGTCCAAAGCAACCCAGAACAGGTAGGCATAGATCAGGAAAGCCAGGCCCAAATGGGCTGTCAGCCGATACTGGCTGACGTGGGGCGCATGTACCAGACCGCTCTTCACCATGTACCAACCCAACAACCCCTGCAACCCTCCGAGGATAAACATCGTCACCAGTTTTGGCACCAGCGGCCTGTCTATGCGCTTCCGAACAATGAAGTAGATCAGAGGCAGCAAAAAGATGATGCCGATCAGGCGCCCCAGAAGTCGATGGGTGTATTCGAACCAGAATATGGGCTTGAAGGCTTCCAAGTCCATGTCGTAGTTCGTCAGTTTGAATTCGGGATACTGCTGATACAGACGAAATACCTCTTCCCAGTCAGCCTGAGTCAAGGGAGGCAGGACCCCCAGGAGCGGCTCCCACTGGACCATGGAGAGTCCCGACCCGGTCAAGCGGGTGACGCCGCCAAGCATCACCATACCGAATACAGCTGCGCAACAGATCAAAAGCCAAATGCCGATGGACCGTTGATGATTGGTTCCAGCCATTTCTGACCCTTAAAAAACCTTCCCACGGCACCTGACTCACTCATGCGCGTGGAAATCGATGCATAGTATCCACAGGGATAATCCAGTGCAAGTCGGCACCGCTCACGGTTGCTGGATGCAACCCATCGGAGTAGCATCCGCACAACCTGCCGCACCCTTTTGCCAGCTATAGGAGCCTGTCGGACTTAGGGGTTCGTAGCGAGGGAAAGCGGGATCGAGTCAGATTTTTCGATCGATTGAGGAGAATAGCCGGCTCTATTTGACGAAATCGATCGGAAAATCTGGCCGATAGCCGCTTTTCCGCAGTAGGACACCCTAAGTCCGACAGGCTCCTAGGGAATACCCGAACGGCATTTTGGCAAATAACTCAGATAGTTGCCACAAGGATTCGGAAAATTTCACAGACCTTCGCAGTTATTGATTTAGATCAAGGCTTGGAATGAACAATAACCTATATTAGGCTAGGGTTGATTGTTAATATTAAGTATTACACATAACAATAATACAACTGTTGCACCTACCGGGTTGTGCGTAGCGTCGGCGGTTAATGCCCCTTGATACTCGGGCAGTCGATACAAAACACCGGGCGAAAAGCCACCCTGTTTCGAAATTGACTCAGATCAAGGTCGTCGGATCAAAGGAACCTAATATGGCACTTGTGGATGACCGCTATGTTGGCATTTGCGCAGGGTCGAACCCTGTATTCGACAAAGGGAAACGGGTCGCGAACAAAACAGCGCCGCCTTCGCTTCCAGGGATGAGGGCTCCCAGTGTGAGGGTGCGGCGGAAATTTTCTCAACGAATCCTACAGACACGAAAAGGAGCGAGTTCCCTATGACCGACACACCCACCAATCCCAACGAGGAGCGCAAAGAACGCATCCCGGCGCTGCAGGCTCTGATAGATAATCCGTTCCTGTTGCTCTTCATCGGCGTCGCGATGCCCACGGTTTTCTATATCGTCTGGGGCATTATGGAGATCGTCACCATACCTGTCGCTCCGTAACCAAACCCTGAGGGAGGGAGACTAAGCTATGACTTCATTGATGCCGCCTGCCGAACGTATCTGGTGGAACGTACCCATTGGTCGCGAGGAGATCGTCTGGATCGGCCTGGCGCTGGTCTGGTGCCTGATCTTGTTTTTCATGATGCCCTACTGGCATATCTACGGGAAACAAAACCTCTCCAACGAGGCTTATCAGACCACGCCCGCAAAATTCGGCGAAAAGGTTCAGGCCGGAATCGACCAATATACGGTCAGGGAAGAAGTGGGGATACCCGTGGTTCATCCCCCCGCGGGCAGTGATGTCTATATGTTGGGACGACTCTGGCAGTGGTGGCCCATCCTGGAACTGGAGAAGGACAAGACCTACCGGCTGCATCTTTCCTCCATGGACTGGCAACACGGCTTTTCCCTCCAGCCCGTCAACATCAACCTGCAGGTGCTCCCGGGGTATGAAATGGTCCTCTCCATCACCCCCGATCAGGCGGGCGAGTACGCGGTGGTCTGCAACGAGTATTGCGGTATCGGCCACCACACCATGTTGGGCAAGATCTACGTGAAGGAGTAAAAGAATCATGGCACAGTTTCGAACCTGTCCCGACACCGGGTTATATTTCCACAAGTCCGCGGAAAGTTTGATCAAGGTCAACGCGGTCGCCGGCGTCGTCGCGCTGCTGCTCGCCGGCGTCCTGGCCCTCGGGGTGGTCTTGACCCGCTGGCAGGGGGTCCACTTATTACCCGCCGATCAGTTTTACCTGGCCCTGACCGCCCACGGTCTCAATGCGCTGATCTTCTGGCTCATCTTCTTCGAGATCGCCATCCTGTATTTTGCTTCGTCGACGCTGCTGCGCTGCCGACTGGCAACACCCGGCTGGGCCTGGCTGGGATTTCTGCTGATGGTGGCCGGCGCGATCATGACCAATGTGGCCATCTTCCAGGGCAACTCCAGCGTGATGATGACCTCGTACGTCCCCATGCAGGCGGCGCCCCATTTTTATCTGGGACTGATCCTGTTCGCGGTGGGCGCACTGGTCGGCGTTTTCGTGTTCTTCGGCACGCTGGTGATCGCCAAACAGGAGAACACCTATGAAGGCTCCATACCCCTGGTTACCTTTGGCGCCGTAACGGCCGCCATCATCGCCGTGTTCACCATTGCCTGCGGCGCCATCATCCTGATCCCCACGTTCCTGTGGTCCATCGGCTACATCGGCCACATCGACGCGGCAATGTACCGCGTGATCTGGTGGGGCCTGGGGCATTCCTCGCAACAGATCAACGTCGCCGCCCACGTGTCGGTCTGGTATCTCATCGCCGGCGTAATTTTCGGCGCCCGTCCCATGTCCGAGAAGGTCAGCCGCGGCGCGTTCCTGCTCTACATCCTGTTCCTGCAGCTCGCCTCCGCCCACCATATCCTGGTAGACCCGGGTATCAGCTCCGAATGGAAGGTGTTCAACACCAGTTACGCCATGTACCTGGCGGTACTGGCGAGCATGATCCACGGACTCACGGTGCCTGGCTCCATCGAGGTGGCACAGCGCGAGAAAGGTTTTACCAAAGGCCTGTTCGAGTGGCTGCGCAAGGCCCCCTGGGAAAACCCGGTGTTCTCGGGGATGTTCATGTCGCTGGTTACCTTCGGGTTTATAGGCGGCATCACGGGGGTGGTGATGGGGACCGAGCAGATCAACCTGATCATCCACAACACCATCTATGTCCCCGCCCACTTCCACGCAACCGTTGTCACGGGAAGCACTCTGGCCTTCATGGCCCTGACCTATCTCCTCATTCCGGTGCTGTTCCGTCGCCAGGTGATCCTTCCGAGCTGGGCCAAGCTGCAGCCTTACATTTTCACCGGCGGCATGACCATCATGATCCTGTTCATGCTCGGTGCGGGCACCCTGGGCGTCGCGCGACGCCATTGGGACATGGATTTCACCGGTGCGTTGCTGAGCTTCGAGTACGCACCCATGGCCTATACCCTGATGGCCATAGGCGCCGCGGGTGGCGTTCTCGGTATCCTTGGGGGCGCCATGTTTGTGCTCATCACAGTGGGATCGTTGCTGTTCGGCAAAAAGCTGGAGCCCTCGGCCGGGCTCCTGCAGAGCTTCGGAAAACCCCTCGCCGCGTCGGCTTACTCCAAGGTGCAGCCTGAACGTCTACCCATGCCACCTAAGCTTGCCTGGGAGGAACACGGCTCGGCCGGCTTCGAGGCGCCCGGCACCTTTGTCCTGGCCATGCTGCTTCTGGTCTCTTTTATCGTGTACTACTTCATCAACTGGAACTACCTGGCCTCGGTCTGGCCACTGGGTTAGAATGCCCGCAAGGGACGGACGGGTTCGACCCGTCCGTCCCAAATGACCCGCTACCCTTTTGTTCCGCACGATTATACGGATCCGGGGTGGTCGCTGAAGGTGCGCTGCGGTTCTGAGACACAAAGAAAACGATATGGTTAAGCAGCTATCCAACCTCTTCAAACTGCGCATTGGCATCATCATGTCGGTCACCGCGGTCGCGGCTCTGGTCGTTACCCCCGGCCAACCCGCCCAGGCCTGGGAAGCCGTGGCACTGGCCATCACCGTATTGCTCGCCGCCGGCAGCGCCGGCGCCTTCAATCAATACTACGAACGTGACCTCGACGGGCGCATGCGTCGCACCCGCAACCGGCCTTTCGTGACCGGTGAGTTTTCTCACAGCCGCTGGTGGCTGCTGCTGATATTACTGCTCCTCTTGATTGGCGTCGGGGGGGCCGGATTCGCCCTCAACGGCGTCGCCGCCCTGTACATCTTTCTGGGCGCATTCTTCTATGCGGTGGTCTACACCGTATGGCTCAAGCGGCGCACCTGGCTGAATATTGTAATCGGCGGCGCCTCGGGAAGTTTCGCCGTGCTGGCGGGGGCCGCGGTGGTTGACCCCAGCCTGAGCCCCATACCCATCATTCTGGCGATCGTGCTGTTTCTCTGGACTCCTTCCCATTTCTGGAGCCTGGCGATCGCCCAGCATAAGGATTATGCCGACGTCGGGGTGCCCATGCTACCCGTAGTAGTGGGCGACCAGGCGGCCGCCAAGGCTGTTCTGGGGAACACCCTGCTCCTGGTCAGTATCTCTATCCTGCCCGTTTTCTTCGGCCTGGGCTGGATCTACCTTTTCGGCGCCCTTAGCGGTGGCGGCTATTTCCTGTATCGCAACCTGCAGATGGTGCGCGATCCCTCACCCCAGGTGGCGATGGACAGCTTTTTCGCCTCTTTGATTCAACTGGTGCTGTTGCTGGTCTTCGCCGTGCTGGATGTTCAGCTATTCAATCCGTAGGAGCCCGCTTGCGGGCGAACCTGCACCGCGCGCGCACCAAAAGGTTCGCCGGCAAGCCGGCTCCTACAGACTCCGGTTGTCCGATGTGACGAGCTACAGCCAACCGGTGCGCCACCCGGTCCCTTACATGAGACGCTTCCCGTTCTTTCGGCATTTCGCGGTCAAGGGCATCATCGACGAGCCGCGCAAGACCCTGGTCGGACCCCGGCCTTTGGGCTCCCTGACCGCCCTGCTCGCCCTGACCCTTTGTCTCGGCTATTCCCCGCTGGTCCGCGCTGCAGGGGCTGACAACCAAGCGTGGGACTCAATCAACAAGTTTCAGCACAAATCCGCTCTACAGGCGAGCCAGCAGGCCATAGACACCACACTCGGCGACCATCCATTGACCGATGACCGGGGCAGGGCCCTCTCCCTTTCCGATTTTCGAGGGAAACCCCTGGTGTTGAGTCTGATCTACACCAGTTGCTATCACATCTGTCCCATGACCACCCGGCATCTCGCCAAGGTGGTGGAAAAGGCCAGGGAGGCGCTCGGTACGGATAGCTTCGCGGTCGCCCTGCTCGGCTTCGATGCCCAACACGACAGCCCCCGGGCAATGCGGCATTTCGCAAAGAAACAGGGTGTCGAGGACGCGGACTGGTATCTGCTCAGCGCCAGTGGGGACACCGTCAATGCCCTTACGCAAGAGCTCGGTTTCCTCTTCTTCCCCTCACCCAACGGATTCGACCACATGGTGCAGGCCACGATAATCGACGCCGATGGCCGCATCTATCGCCAGGTCTACGGCGAGGTATTCGACACCCCACTGCTGGTGGAGCCCCTGAAGGAGCTGGCGCTGGGGCGCCCAAAACCCGGCCAGACGTTCATGGCCGGCCTGCTGGATAAGGTGCGGTTTTTCTGCACCACCTATGATCCCAGCCGGGATGCCTATCATTTCGACTATTCCCTCTTTATCGGCATGGCCATCGGCGCCCTTATCATCATTTCGGGCACCGTGGTTATTGTTCGGGCGTTGCTTCAAGGCAGACATCCGCCCCCTACTTGACGCACGTCAAGTTCTAACTATATAGAAAAATATTAATATACCAGGGCTCCCGCCTACCCTAGTGGGAACCTTCGCGAGGGAATCAGATCTTGAAACACATCAACCCTGTCAAGCGGTTCTATCTGGCCCTCGAGGCATGGTTCAACATTTCGTTCGGCCCCGCCTGGAATCCCCTCTATCACCTGGGAACCCTGACCTTTTTTCTCTTCTGGATAGTGCTGGTCAGCGGCATCTACCTGTTCGTATTCTTCGACATCAGCCTCAGGGGCGCCTATGCCTCGGTGGAATATCTGACCCACGAGCAGTGGTACCTTGGCGGCATCATGCGCAGCCTGCACCGCTATGC
>JAUXGQ010000244.1 GCA_030621975.1 Gammaproteobacteria bacterium
ACCCGCATCAAACAGCAAATGTAGGCTGGGGCTTGCCCCAGCTTTGCTGCGTATCGGCTCGCGAAACAAAGAGCTGGGGCGAGCCCCAGCCTACCCCTGCAGCATCCTAGGAGGCTGTGTGTTCAGCTTGCGAAACACGGGGAAAGGCGACCAGGTGTCCGATATCCAGCCTGACACCCATGTGTTCCCCGACCCGGCAGTCATGATGGCTCGGGGCCAGACACAGGACTCTGGCACCGCCGGCAAGCTTCAATGTGTAGAGGTATTCCGCCCCGCGGAACACCTTTTCCACCACTTCCAGCCGCAAGGGGCTGGCATCGTCGGGAACGAGATCGTCCGGCCGCAGTAGAACCTCAACCCGGCTGCCCGGGGTCAGCTCCTGGTGCAGCTGTCCTTCCACTCTACCCAGGGCGGTCTCGATCCGCTGGGCGTCTATTACGCTCCCCGGAAGCATCGCACCCTGACCGATGAAGTCTGCCACGAAGCGGTCGACGGGCTGATGGTAGAGCTCATAGCCACTCGCCCACTGCCGCAGATGGCCCTCCCCCAGGACGCCGATGAAATCGGCCATGGCGAACGCCTCGAACTGGTCGTGGGTGACCAGGATAGCCGTGATGCCGTCGCGCTTCAGGATATCCCGCACCTCTCTTGCCAGCTGTTCGCGCAAGTCCACGTCCAGGCCCGAGAAAGGCTCGTCCAGTAGCAGAATATCCGGACGCGGCGCCATGGCCCGTATCAGGGCGACCCGTTGCTGCTGTCCGCCGGAAAGCTGATGAGGATAGTAGCGGCGCATGTCCTCCAGACCCACCAGTCGCAACAGACCGTCCACGCGCTGCCTTCGTTTCACCTTGCCCAGCCCGCGCAACCCGAAGGCCACGTTTTTCTCCACATTGAGATGGGGATACAGGGCGAAGTCCTGAAATACCATCCCCACACGCCGTTTCTCCGGGGCCAGTGTCATGCCGGGGCGGGATACGCAGCGGCCATGGAGATGGATCTGGCCCTCGGCGAGGGGCTCGAACCCGGCGATGGCGCGCAGCAAGCTGGTCTTGCCGCAGCCGCTGGGACCCAGCAGGCAACCTATATCTCCGGCGCGCAGATCGAAGCTGACGCCCTCGACCACGGATTTTCCGTCATAGGCGACACTCGCGTGCCTTACTTCAAGCTGCGTGCTCATGGCGAGACCGGGTAATGGAGCGGCTCAGCAGGATCACCGGCAGGATACCTATGACCACAATGGTGAGCGCGGCGGGAGCGGCGTCGGCCAGCCGCTCATCTGAAGCCAACTCGTAGGCACGCACCGCCAGGGTGTTGAAATTGAACGGCCGCAGGATAAGGGTGGCCGGCAGTTCTTTGAGAACGTCTACGAACACCAGCAGCAGCGCGGTCATGAGACTGCCCTTGAGAAGGGGGACGTGCACCCGGCGGATGATCTCCGAAGGACGGTGACCCATGGAACGGGCCGCCTCATCCATGCAAGGCCGTATCCTGCCGAGACCCGCCTCCACGGTCTGCAGGGAAACCGCCAGAAAACGTACCATGTAGGCAAACAGCAGGGCCACCAGCGTGCCGCTCAGCAGCAGACCGGTGGAGATATCGAAGTGCTCGCGCATCCAGGCATCCAGGCTGTTGTCGAAGCCGGCGAAGGGGATGATCACCCCCACCGCGATCACCGTTCCGGGCACCGCGTACCCCATGCCCGCGGTACGCACGGCCATGCGTACCGGCCAACTGTTCTGCACACGCTTACCGTAACCCAGAAACAGGGCCAGCGCGAGGGCGAGCAACGAGGCCATGCCGGCCAGTTCCAGACTGTGCCATACCATCGATAGAAAGCGCCCATCCAAGGTCTCCTCGGCGGTGGTCAATGTCCAGACCAGGAGTTGCGCTGCCGGCAGCAGGAAACCGAAAAAGACGGCGCCGAAACAAAACCCAAAGGCGCCCGCGCTCCACCAACCCCGCAGACGGAACCGCTTTAGGGCCTGGTGCCGCTGGCTGGTGTGATGATAACGCGCCCTGCGGCGGGAACCCCGCTCCAGAAGAATAAGCGAAAAAACGAACAGCAGGAGGATGGCCGAGAGCTGGGCAGCGGCGGCGGCGTTGTCCAGGCCAAACCAGGTGCGGAAGATCCCGGTGGTAAAGGTGGAAACCCCGAAATACTGTACCGTGCCGTAATCGGCCAGGGTCTCCATCAGGGCCAGCGACAGACCCGCGACGATAGCCGGCCTGGCCAAAGGCAGCGCCGCCACGAAGAAGGTTCGCCAGGGACCGTTGCCCAGGGTGCGGCTCACATCCAGTACACACAGGGACTGACCCAGAAAGGCCGCCCGCCCGAGCAGGTAGACATAAGGATAGAGCACCAGCGACATCACCAGGGCCGCGCCTTCCAGGGAACGGATCTCCGGAAACCAGTAGTCCCCGTAGTTCCAGCCGCTCCACTCCCGCATCAGGGTCTGCACCGGCCCCGCGAAGTCGAACAGCCCCGTGTAGGTATAGGCAATGATGTAGGCGGGCATCGCCATGGGCAGGAGCAAGGCCCATTCAAACACCGCCCGACCCGGAAAGGCGCACATACTGGTGAGCCAGGCGGCCCCCACGCCGAGTATCAAGGTACCTATGGCCACGCCCAGCATCAACAGCAGGGAGTTGACCACATAATCCCCGAGCACGGTGGCGGCGAGATGATCCCAAACCTCACCGGCGGGAACCAGAACGAATCCCAGCACCACCAGAACGGGAAGCGCCAGCAAAGCGGCCAACGCCACCAGGCCGACGCTCCAGGGCGACAACCCGGACGCCAGCAGAGGCAAACCGGCGGTTATACCTGCCGCTTTCATGTCAGCCGCCGCTTACCGACCCGGGTCTCCCACGGGAGGGGCGGACGACGCCACGCCCGCATGTACCACGGAAAAACAACCACCTGGACAACCTCAATCTGATTGCCGTCCAAGGCAAGCCCTTACTTCCAACCTGCCCGGTCCATCAGGCGTAAGGCCTGGGGATTGAGCTCCCCGAGACGGCTCAGGTTCACAGTGTCCATCTTGAAGTCGCCCCAGGCCCTCAGGATGTCGAAGACGGGCACGTCGCGACGCACCGGATATTCGCCGTTGACCCGAGCATACCATTGCTGGGACTCCTTGCTGACGAGGAATTCCACCAGTCGGATAGCGTTTTGCTTATGCCTGGCCGAACCCGTCAGCGCCACACCGCTGACATTCACATGGGTGCCACGCCCTTGCTGGTTGGGCCAGAAAACCGCCAGTTTCCCGGCGGCTTCACGCTGACCGGCATCCTTGGATTGCAGCATCCCTGCCAGGTAATAGGTATTGGCGATCGCGATATCGCAGAGACCGGCGGCGGCCGCCTTGATCTGGTCGCGATCACCGCCCCTTGGGGGACGGGCGAAGTTCTCAACCAGACCGCGGGCCCAGGCCTCCGTGGCCTCGGTACCGTCGCTGGCAATCATCGAGGCAACCAGGGACTGATTGTAGATGTTACCCGAGGAACGGATACAGATGCGCTTCTTCCAGGCGGGCTCGGCAAGGGCTTCGTAGGTGGACAACTGCCCCGGGTCCACCCGGCCGTTCACGTACATGATGGGGCGGGCCCTCAATGAAAGGCCGTACCAGTGTCCCTCCGGATCACGAAAACTGGCGGGGATGACGGCATCCAGTATCGGGGAACCGAACCCCTGGGTCACGCGCGCGGATTTGGCGCGGTGCAGCCTGCCCGCATCGGTGGTAATGAGCAGGTCCGCCGGCGAGTTTTTACCCTCGGAAGCCAGCCGCTTCAGGAGTGCATCCGCCTTGCCCGTAACCAGATTGACCTGGATGCCGGTCTCTGCGGTAAAGCGATCCAGCAGGGTTTTGATGAGCTTTTCCTTACGCGCCGAATAGAGATTCACCTCCTCGGCGGACAGCAACGGGGGTGACAGCAACCCGAGCAGGGGGGCGATGAGAACCGCAAGCAGCCTGGTCTTCAAGAAAGGCATCGAAAAACTCCTGAACCCGAATCCGGGTTAAACGAAAGGTTCTTTCAACAGCGAAATAGAGCGGCCAAGCCGGAGTCGCCGCTGAATCAAGGCCTGAAAACCGCAATCGCCTTGTGTCATGTCGGAACCAACCCAGACCGTAATGCGAATGATAATGTTTCTTATTCGTAATGTCTACATCCCGGCTACTGCACGTTTGAGTCTAATCGCAGCAAAAAAAAGAATCTAACGCTGATTTCCCATCACCATCAAATGTAGGCTGGGGCTTGCCCCAGCTTTGGTGCGTACTGGCGCGTGACAAAAAGCGCTGGGGCGAGCCCCAGCCTACCTCTGCGGTTCCGGCTATGCCGGGTTAGGGCTCGCGCCAAAATAAATTTACATTTATGGGCGTCGAGGCGCCCGTGTGACAAGGCGTAACAACGCAGGAATATTTGTTATATTTCTAGTTGTTACAACGCGGT
>JAUXGQ010000250.1 GCA_030621975.1 Gammaproteobacteria bacterium
GGGGCTCAGTGGTAGGCCCCGGGGCGTTTGGAAAAACCCAGCGCATGGTCTACTGGCATCAGGACGGGCAGCAGCTATATGTGGACGTGGTGGCTCCCCAGGGGATTCAGACAAGATATCTGCACTTGTATGTGATTCACCCCAACGGTCTCGCGGGATCCGCCAACCTCAGCCTGACCAGTGCCACGGTATACGACGAGAACGGCTACGAGATCGTCGTCCCGTCCAGCCTGGAATATTTCCCGTAGGAATTGGCACGAATAATTTCGTGTCTGCAACATCGCGGTGTCGGCTATGCTTCTCATCGTGCGGTGATACGCCGAAGCTGACGAGCAGCGTTACGCCAACAGACTATGAAGTCCCATGTTTATGCTTGCTTATTGCACCACTGTCTCCACATTCCCCTGTACGCGTGCTCCAGTTCCCCGGTTACTGTCACCCCGCAGTCCGCATGAAATGACTCCATCATGGAACGCAGCTGTCCTCGCAGCGCTTTGAGCCGTTGACGATCCGCCGCCAGGGTTGTAGCGAGTCGGATATACTCTTCGTGGTTCCCGGCGACAAAGTCCTGTAGACCGAGCTGATGAAGCACGCTGGCACACATGCGGCCGCGATGGCTGTCCCCCGCCAAAGTGACTATCGGCACGCCCATCCATAGTGCTTCGCAAGCGGTGGTGTGGCCGTTCCAGGGAAAGGTGTCCAGGGCGATGTCGATCTCGTCATAGATCGATAGATATTGCTGGTTTGGCGCCACTTCGCAGCGGAATTCCACCGCTCCGTCGCGAACGCCCTGACGCGCAAAAAGCTCCTGAAGCCGCTCTTTCACCCAGCCGCGAAGTTCATCACGGAATATCAGCAGGCGCGAACCTGGCACCGCCTTGATCAAGGTACTCCACAGTGTGATCACATCCAGGTTGAGTTTGCCCATCATATTCAGCGAGCCGAAGGTGATCACTCCGGATTCGCCGCAAGGCGGGCCGGAAACGCCTGGCGCGTTCCGGGGCGGTGTGTAACAGCTGAAACCGCTGTCCAGCAACACCAGCTTTTCCGTATATCTTTTCTCCGACTCCGGCGGATCCGCGATGGCGTCGGAAATCCGGTAATCGATTTCCGCAAGGTCGGTGGTATTGCAGTAACCCAGGTAGGAAACCTGAACCGGAGCGGGCCTGGCGGCGAAGACGAGCAATCGATTGCCTGACGTGTGTCCCGCCAGATCCACCAGCACATCAACACCGTCATTACGTATTTGATGGATCAGTGCCTCGTCCGTCATCCCATGGATCATCCACCAGGTACCCCCGTATCCTCTAAGGCGTTTGCTTACCTCATCTTCATCAGGGATGTCCGCATAACATATCACGTGGATGCCGGCATGGTCATGGTTCCCTAAAATCGCTTCCAGGAAACATGCTACAGGATGCTTGCGAAAATCCGGCGACACATACCCTACACACAACTTTCGTTCCGGGTCCCTGGAGTTCGCATAGTCAGTGCATTTAGTAATCGGTCCGGAAAACCGCCGGCCCCACTCCGCGTGATACTGGAAAATCCGGTCGGGGTTCGCATCAGGGAGGTAATTCAGGCTCAACAACCAGTTGCTATAGAATGCCGGCGACGATGGTCGCAACTCCACTGCCCTGCGGTGAGCTGCCTCGGACTCGACAACAAGACCCGCTGATCGAAGCGTGTGTCCAAGGTTGTTATGGATCTCCGGGGCACGGGGGTTCAGCGCCAGTGCTTTTTTTAGCGCCTCAATCGCGACATGTGGGCGTTTCTGCAAGCCTAGGGCCTGGCCCAGGTTGTTGTAGGCGTCTACCCGCGTGTCGTCGATCTCCAGCACTCTGCGAAACGCCTGCTCCGCCTCCGTGAGCTTTCCTGACGCCATGGATACCAGCCCCAACACGCTATGGGCGTCAAGATGGCCGCGTTGCAAACCAATAGCCTTCCGGCAACAGGACTCCGCCTCCGCAAGCCGGCCCAGGCGCCAGTTCAATCGCGCCAGGCGTCCCCACGCCTCGGCGTCCCTGCGATCTGTGCTGCATATTTTTATATAGAGCGCCCTGGCATCTTCCAGGCGATTCGCCTCGATTAGCGCCTCGGCCTTTTTCTTTCGCCCTCGCAACAAAACATTTCCAGTACCCATTACCGCTTCGATCCGGTTATCCGCTTAGTGCCGGTAGCGATCCATGAAGTCGCTCTCAGTGATGTGCCTGGCAAGGAGCTCAGCCACCCGCCTGTGGACGATCTCATTCGGATGCTGATCCGTTGGATGCACCCAGAGATCCTGGTGCGGAACACCCAGTTTCCCCAGCTCGGGCAGAAGATCGATGACTTCATAGCCATGCTCTTCCACGACTTCCTTGACCTTCTGGTGTTCCCGTTCCAGCGGATAGTTGTCGAGATTCACCAGTAGGGGGAAGAGCACTGCATAGCAGGGGATTCCGTTATCCCGGCAGATGCCCGCTATGTCACCCAGCGCTTTCCTCGTGCGCTGCCATTCGGGGCTTTCCTCACGGTACATCGCACGGTAGATGTCCACCGTGGCCTTACTGCTGCTGCGTTTGTTCATGACGTCCCGGGCCAATCTGACAATCCTGAAATTGTCATAGAAAAATCCGCGCTGCCTGGACGTCTGTCCAAGGCGGTCCAGGGGAGTCGGGCGGCGTACGAAGCGCTTCTTCGTTTTGTCGAAAGCAAAGAGCGCCGGCTGTACGTCGTTGGCCGTGTAACCCACGACCACTATGTCCGGTTCCATGCGGATTGCAATCAGCCGCAGCAACTCAGCCTCCTGGAACGTGTTGTACCCGCCAACACCCAAATTGAGCGACTGAACCACGACATTCGGGAATTGCTTCTGTAGCAGCGCCTGGGTCTGCATCGCGAACGTATCGGCGTCGTGCACACCTTCTCCGAAGGTGAAGGAGTCTCCAAGGAAAGCTATACGGAGCGTCCTTTCGGTGTGTTTCGGAAGTTTATTCGGTGCCCGGAAACCAAGTCCATTGATGGTGTGATTGACTTCATTGAGTGGTCCGAAATAAGCTCGCGGATTACCATCGTAGACAAACCGGATCGTGGTTGACTGCTTGTTCAGGTAGCCGATCGTCCCGTATTTGTCAACCTCGGCAAAAAAACGAAACTGTTTCGGGCGTGAAACGGGCTCGTAGTTATGCGGGATGTCCATGAATGCCAGGATGGCCTCCGCAGCCCCGATTGCAAGCAGCAGCCCCGATAAAATGAGAACAGCATTATTGGTTATGTTTTTCATTGTCAAACCTCAGGGTAAAACCCGGCCGACAGTTGACAACTGTCGCTGACAAGTTTTCTTCCTATGCGTCGGGCTGTTTCGCTTTGCCCGGACTTGTCCAGCACGCTGGCCAGTTTTTCAAGTTTTCCCCCAAGGCCGGGGGCAAGTTCGCGCTGCGTAATCTCCCCCGGCGGCACAGAACCCTTTCGAATACCCAATTCATCGAGTTCAGTGTGCAGGCTGATTAACCGCTTTGCGTAGGTATGATCCTGCAGTATTCGCTCGCGACCCTGTTCGATGACGGACTGACGTTTTTCCGGATGGGCAAGATAGTAGTGCACCTTGTCATCGAGGTCAGCGCCATCACTATAACAAATCATTTCGCGATCCAGATCAAACAGCTGGTCGATACCCGTCTTGTAATCGGTGAGCAGGAATCCTCCCGCCACGGGCACATCGAATACCCGCTGATTGACGGACTCGATAAGCTGATAGCGCGATACGTTGATGTTTATATCCGAGTTTCGATAAACAGTGCCTATCTGATCGTAGGAAACAGGTGGCAGCAATTTGGCATTTCGGCGCAAGTAAGGCTGCCAAAAGTGGTCCCCGACAATGGTTACCCCCGCATTGCTAACAGAGTTAATGGTGTCGCGCCGCAAGCTGAATGATGCCCTGAAATCAAAAATTGACAACAGGCGAAAGCGAACTTGCGGATGATCGCCGAACTGTGCAAAACCCGGATTGGCGGCGATAATTTCATCAAGCGCCGTACGGGCTGTCATGCCCGGGTTTGTGTGTATTCTGAGAGCTGCCTGCTCGATAATGGTATCGAGTCCGCGACGCATGGAGTCGGACATGCCACCCATGCCGGTCTCGATCTCTTTGCGGATCTGGTTAATGTGTGTCTGTCCGCTTTTGCCAACAAAGGTGACCTGGTATTCGTGTGTTGAGGGAATTTGTGCATATTTTTCGAACCGGCGCCGGTTGACGCCGATCGGGATTCGGACAACGTTCCTGTTACCTCTGGCGCGCAGGCGATCTGCGTGGTTATTGTCAATGACGGCATAGCAGACAAATGCCGGGTCGGCTGATAGCAGACTGTCCGGGAAGAAATCGGGGTCGTCAAAATACCAAATGACAAGTCGGAAGGCCAAGCGGTCTTAGGAAGAC
>JAUXGQ010000138.1 GCA_030621975.1 Gammaproteobacteria bacterium
CTGGCCAACGCCGAGGCGGTAGTGGATACCGACCGGTTACTCGAATTGCAAGCGCTGGTGAACCAGGTCCACGTCTCCGACGCCCTCCTGGATTACTGCCAGGCGCTGCTGGAGTTTACCCGCAGTTCGCCCCGCTTCAAACATGGTCTCTCGCCCCGGGCCGGGCTGGCCCTACTGCGCAGCGCCCGCGCCTGGGCCTTGCTCGAGGGGCACCGGCTGGTACTTCCCGAAGACATCCAGGCCGTACTGCGGGCCACTGTCGGCCATCGGCTGATCGTCGCCAGCGAAACCGGACGGGACGAAAGCCGCTCAGCGGTGGACTTTCTCCTGGAATCCGTACCCGTTCCCTAATGAAACGAAAGCTGATAAACCTGCTTCGATTTACGCAGGCAGACCGGCAAGGCGTTGCGACCCTGGCCCATCGCCACATCTATATTCTTCCGACCCGTTATGGGGTGTTTTTCGGCGTGCTCCTGGCCACCATGCTGCTGGGTTCCATGAATTACGCCAATAACCTGGGCTTCATGACCACGTTTCTTCTTGCCGGTCTGGGCCTGGTGGCCATGCTGCATACCTATCGCAATCAGATCGGTCTCAAGATAGCCCGGGGTCGTGCGGAAGCGGTATTTGCGGGGCAGGCCGCAAGCTTCGAAGTACAGATAAAAAACCTACGCAAGGGTCCCAGACCGGGGATCCAGGTACAGACCGGAAAAACCGTCTTAGCCGCCACCGATCTGGAGCCGCAACAAACACAGGTCGTCAGATTGGGCAAACCCGCGGAAAAGCGGGGCGAGTTGCCGTTGGGGCGCATCGTAGTAAGTACTTACTTTCCTCTCGGGCTCTTCAGAACCTGGTCCTACGTTGAACTTGACTTCCATTGTCTCGTATACCCGGCGCCCGCACCGGAAGTCGAAATCCCCACTGCGCCGAGTTACGCCAGCAGCCACAGCGGCGACAAGGGTGTAGGCACGGACGATTTCCAGGGTTTGAGGCAATACCGCCCGGGGGATTCCCCACGCCACATCGACTGGAAGGCCCTGGCCCGGGAAAGGGGGCTGCTGACCCGGCAGTTCGGCGGCGACCGCGCCGACCAGCTTTGGCTGGACTGGTCCGCGCTCCCCGATCAGGATGTGGAAACTCGGCTGAGCCTGCTATGCCGCTGCGTTCTTACGGTTAGTGAGCGCCAACAAACATACGGTATGCGTCTGCCCGGCCTGGAGATCCCGCTGGGTCGGGGCGCGGCGCATCAGGGCCGCTGCCTGGAAGCCCTTGCGCGGTTCGAGGTGAGACATGGGGGCTAAGCGACTCGACCGGGGCATCCTGCTGTCGACGATAATCATGGTGAGCCTGGCGGTCGCACCGCATGTCACCCACGTGAATCCCTGGATCAGCGCATTCTACTTTGTGCTCGCCGGTTTGAGACTGCTCGCGTTGTGGCGTCCCCGGGTACTGCCCGGCAGGTTTGTGCTGCTGCTTCTCACCGCCGCCGGCCTGGCTAACGTGATTGCCCATCACCGGCTCTTGATAGGTCGGAATGCGGGAGTCGCATTGCTCGTGTCCATGCTGGGCCTTAAATTGCTGGAGTCGAGAGGCCCGAGGGACCTGTTCGTCAGCGTGTTTCTCGGCTATTTCCTGATCGTCACCCAGTTCCTGTACAGCCAGAGCATCGGTCTTGCGGCCTATCTGGCAGTAATCGTCGTCGGCCTGACCGCCATTCTGGTAGAACTCAGCAAGGCGCGGCCGTCCGCAAATCCCCTATGGCCGCTGCGCCGGGCCGGCGCGTTGCTGGCCCAGGCCGTGCCCCTGATGCTGGTTCTGTTCGTGCTGTTTCCGCGCTTATCGGGTCCGCTTTGGAACCTGGATATGGACAGCTCCAGCGGTGTTACCGGCCTGACAGACAGACTGTCCGTCGGTAGCGTCAGCAACCTCAGCCAGTCCAGGGCAGTGGCATTCAGAGTCGAGTTCGGCAGCCATGTCCCTGACTACATACAGCGTTACTGGCGCGGGCCCGTATTCTGGACGACGGACGGAAAGAACTGGTCGGCAGCCGCGGAGCCTGTAGGCTCGAAGAACCCGATGAGCCCGGGTTTCAGCGCCAGCGGCGACGAGATCGCCTACACTGTTACCCTCGAACCCACCGGGCAGCGCTGGATATTCGCCCTGGACCTGCCATCGCGCACACCGGTGTGGAGCAACCTGACGCCTGATTTCCAGCTCCTCGCCGCCACTCCCGTCAACCAGGAGATCCGCTATCGAGCGACCTCCTACCCCGAATACAATACCGGTGCGTTGTCTGAAGACGACCGGCATCGGGCACTACAGCTACCGGATAATATAAGCCCGCGTATGACGGCGCTGGTCAAACACTGGCAGGGATCAGATGCCAGAGCGACGGCAGTGGTAGGCCAGGCCCTGGACTATTTTCGCTCCAAGCCCTTTGTCTACACCCTGCAGCCGCCGGTACTGGGGGACAACCCCACTGACGAGTTCCTGTTCGAGACCCGACGTGGTTTTTGCGAGCACTATGCGACCAGCTTCACCTTGCTGATGCGACTGGCCGGTATTCCCACCCGGGTCGTTGCCGGCTACCAGGGGGGAGAACACAACCCGCATGGCGACTACTATATAGTGCGCCAGTCGGACGCCCACGCCTGGTCCGAGGTGTGGCTGCAAAACCGGGGGTGGGTGCGGGTGGACCCCACGTCGGCGGTCGCCCCGGAACGCATCGAAAGACCCTTCGGAGTCCAGGACAGCGGTCCGGGCGCTCCAATAAGTTTCGAACTGAGGGACCCCGGGATAATCCGCGACCTTTTCCGCCAGGCCGGATTCGCGACCGATGCGCTCAACATGGCCTGGCGCCGCTGGGTGCTGGATTACGATAACGAACGCCAAGGCTATCTGCTTGAGTTGCTGGGTCTGGATTTTGTCCGGGACTATGCGCTGGGTGTGACCGCTGTGCTGATAAGCGGATTCATGCTTTTGCTGGTCGCGGCGGGACTCTGGGGGAAGACCCATACAAAGGCCGATCCGGTGGAACGGCAATACCGGCGCTTCTGCCACAGACTCGCTAGACGGGGCCTGCGGCGCCGCTCTTATGAAGGGCCCAGGGACTTTGCCGACCGGGTCGTCGGGAACCACCCTGACCTCAAACCGGCCGTGAAACAGATTGTGGAACTGTACATCAGCCTGCGCTATGGCCCCCCGACAGACCGATACCGGCGGAATATTCAGACTCTGAGGAACCGGATCAGCCGGTTTCGGCCATGAATGCCTCCCGAATTACTCCAGCCCAGGTATCACGAGCTTGGGTTCGCTTTTATAGACAGGATTGACAGGATATTGATATGTGCCTTCCGGATGCGGGTGCTACCGAGAGGGCTATCGGGTATGCGTATGCCATAAGCCAGGTTCGGCATCTTGAAGAGATCCTGTAAATCCTGAACAATCCTGTTAATCCTGTCTGTTCTTTTCTCTTCTCAGTCTCAATCAGAGGATGGTGAGAAATCCAGGCTGGACGACACTGTAATTCGTGGCCACCGGGTTCGTGGCATACTCCGACACGAATTTCCACCGTATTCCGGTACAATTCCCTTGGTAACTGTCACCCTGGCTCATAACAACCATGAGAGGATCCGCGATGAACGAGATCAAGCCGCGATACGAGTTTCGCGCATTCGCCCAGAACCTGGGTATCGTTGAGGAGAACATGCGCCGACTTTCTCCGGTAAACCAGTATCGGGAAAGCCTGGAGATTTACATCATGTCGCCGGCTAACGACGAAAACAATACTAAGATCCGAAATGAACTCATGGATATAAAGGTCCTGGTAAGCCGAGAGCAGGGATTGGAGCAGTGGCGTCCCAGAATGAAGGGAAAGTTTCCCATGGCAGCAGAGGCGATCGCCGAACAGATGTTTCCCGCTTTCGGGGTTGCCACCCCTGCACTGCAACGGGATGCCTATACAGTCAGACAGTACCTGGAGGAGATCATCAGGCCGCATCGCGATATTTCCGCGGTGAACGTGTACAAACAGCGCTACGGCTATGAGATCCAAGGTTGCACGGCGGAAATCGCCGAGGTCTATATCAACGGCGCGAGGATAAGGACGGCCTGTCTGGAATCCGAAGACAGGAATGCGGTTCTGGCGGCGATGGAAGACATTCGGCTGAGTGAGTTCGACAATGTAAATTACCTCCTGGCCATCAAACGCGTCATCGGCATGGCGCCCCTTCCGGAAGGGGCGTTCTATCGGGCAATTTGACGCTGAAATCGTCTATTATCGAAGCAACAGAATCAGAAACAGGCTAACGGAGATCCGCATGGGCAAAGAAATCGAACGGAAATTTCTGGTAACCGGCGACGATTGGCGGGCCCTTGGCGAGGGGATCGCGTATCGTCAGGGGTATCTTTCCACCGTCAAAGAACGCACAGTACGTATACGCACCATCAACGATAAGGCCTATCTCACGGTGAAAGGACTGACACAGGGCATCTCGCGGGTTGAGTACGAGTATGAAATACCTGTAACGGATGCCAACGAGATGCTGGACGAACTCTGCGAACGCCCGCTGATCGAGAAGACCCGGTACACAATCTCCACCGCCGGCCATATCTGGGAGATTGACGAGTTCGATGGAGAAAATTACGGTCTGATACTTGCCGAGGTGGAACTGGCAAGTGAAGATCAGGCAGTGGATTTGCCGGACTGGATAGGGGCAGAGGTATCGGACGACCCACGATATTACAATGCCAATCTGATTGCCAACCCTTACACCCAGTGGGACTGATCGAGGACGCAGCCGCGATAGCGATGACGGTTCACGCCGCCAAGCGCAAAAGAAACCTGCATGGGCATCTGCCGGGGATCGCGGATAACTCTGCTCCCCTTCCGGCCGGCCTCACAGGGCATCCCTCGGAAGCGGCCCGCGTGTCGCTGGCGCTGTACCACAAGATGTTGGCGTCAACCCATATCCCCAGGCTAACCTTCTGTTTTATCTAGCTAACTCGTTCTTCCCCCCAGCTGTTATCCACAGATTCTAAACACCTTTCGTTAGGGCTTATACACAACATCTTGTGGTTGACAATCTTCAGATCGCATATATATTGTGCTATCAAGGATGGCGCACGCTTCTTCCGTAACCACCACTGACAAATGAAATCCCACAATAGGGAAATTATTTCTCTTGATTTTTAGTTTTTCTTTGCCATAATTATGCGGTAATTATGGTTTAGTTATATGCCGCGAAAAAAGAACCAGCTCGATACCGTGTCGATCAGCGTCTCAACTACGAGACCGGTGATCGAGTATCTGGAAACACTCGTGGAGTCCGGGTTATACGGAAAAAACCCGACCGAAGCGGCCGAACGTCTAATCGCTTGGTCTTTGGAAGAGCTTATTCGCACCGGGACCTTACGACGGCGCAGCCGTAAAACGGATAGCACGGATGAAGATTGAAAGCTCCTAGACAGCCAACTTAGCGCTGCAGAGCACTCAACGGGAGATGAAACGCAAATGCTGGCCGCTGCCGCAACATATCCTGAGACTTTGGAACTCTTCAGACTGGTGTTGTCCCTGCAATCCTCGCATTACGAAGATATTCCCGATTCTCTGGAGGAACGCTTTAACCTGGTCCTGACACAAGCCAAGCAGTTGGCAAATTCACCCGATTCAGCACTCCGGGGCATGCTACCCGAGTCTGTGGACCTGGCGCTGGAAATCCTGTCTATGGACAATCTTGCCGAGAACATAGCGAAGGTATCCAGCCTTGGAGGCATGAGCGCAAACTTGGCAAAACGTATTTTGAA
>JAUXGQ010000041.1 GCA_030621975.1 Gammaproteobacteria bacterium
AACTCCTTGGCTCACAGAACGACATGGCTACGATCCGACTTGGTGCATTTTTCCGCCGACCGCACGACGTCCTTGAAGCTGCCCCCCTTGGGGTCGATCACCACCGCCTGTTTGTCATCGTTGTAGGCGAATATCTTGGGACTGAGGTCGGTACACTCGTCGCAGGCGGTGCACTCCGGCGTCTCGATCCAGACCGGCTCGAAGTCCGCCGGTGCGGCCTGGGCCGACATTGTAGTCGGCGAGGCGCCACCGTTTCCACCGCCGGCGGAGGCAGCGCTGGTCAGTGCCGCGGTATTGCCGGAGGCCACCAGGGACAGCAGGGTGGAACTGAGCCGCTCGGCCATGTCGGCCTTGGTGCGCTCCACCAGGGCCGCTGTGTCCACCTTGTTCAGCTCCCCGGCGAGGCCCTTGAGCTGGCGCCAGAAGGCGCGCCGGTCCTCGGCGGATTTGACGATCTCCTCGGAGCAGAGGATGCGCATCAGCCGGTTCTTGGCGTCCACGCCCCAGATGTAAGGGAACCTGCCTTCACGGTCGTCGTCTTCCAGGTCCAGGAACTCATGGAAGGGCAGCATGTTCTCGTTCCAGGTTTCCGGAGGGGCCTTGCGGAAGTGCTTGCGGAAGCGGCCCTCGCTGGCGGCGAAGTCGGCGAAGGTCACGGGAAGCTCCAGCTTGCCCTCCTCGCCGTCCTCCTGCAGATAACTGAGGGTGTAGGTGGGCCAGTCGTCGTCCATGGCCGGGTTGCCTTCAAGATCCAGGCACTCCTCGATGGTCTCGCCGGCATCCGGGTCGTACCTCAACAGCGGATAGGCGCGGGATTCCACCGCCAGCTTGGACTGTTTCTCCGAGGCATCATCGGCTACCGCATGCTCGGGCTGGCAGACGGCATACAGGTTGAACAGGGCGGGGCGGCGGCTGTTGAGCCCGTCGATATAACCTTCCAGCAGGTGGGTAATGTTGTTGATCGCGCCCTGGTGCACGTAGGTGTTGCGGTGGCCGATGCCGATCAGCGACATCTCCTTGCGGATCTCTTCCTTGCCCTTCAGGACCTTGCCGTAGGGTGTCATGTCCGCCACCTGGGAGATAAAGCCGGAGGTGCAGGCCTGGCCGCCGGTATTGGAGTAGACCTGGGTGTCCAGCACCAGCACCTTGATGGGCATGCCCGACGCCATCGCCCGTGACAGGTTCTGAAAGCCGATATCGTACATGGCGCCGTCACCGCCCACCGAGACCACCGGCGGGCACAACAGCCACTCTTCTTCACTGAATTTCTTCCACCCGAAGCGGGTGAAAAAGTCATCGTGATCGGCGGGGTTGTACTTACCCGCCAGCTCCAGTTCGGCCATGCGCACGGCCTTGAAACCGTCCGCCATCTTCGCCATGTGGCCCTCGAACAGACCCATGGCAATCGAGGGGCTGTCCTGGAACAGGTGGCTGGTCCAGGGGAAGGGATAGGGATTGTAGGGGTAGGTGGAACCCCACACCGAGGTGCAGCCGGTGGCATTGACTATGCCCATCTCGGCGCGGCCGTTGTTGGTGAGGCCGGCCGTGTAACGCCACTTCAGGTCCCGCAGGTCCTTGAGCAGGCCCGAGGCCCACTTCAGCCAGTCCCGGTCGACCAGGGTGTTTTCATGGGCGGGATCCATGGCGTCGCTGAGCCGGGCCAGGGTGAGATCACCGTCCTCGGTGTCCGCGGCGCGGGACAGGGCGTCGGAGTCGCTCAGATCCACACCTTCGGCCAGTTTCAGGCGAATATGCTGCTCCAGTCCGACGATGAGCTCGTCCAGGCGGGCCACCTGCTTGTCGACGCGTGGTCGCATCAGGGCGGTCACCGCCCCGGTGAACAGGTGTATGAGGGTCTTCTCGCCGCAGCCCAGGCAGGCGCCGTCGCCGCAGTTCATGGAGTCGTAGGCGCTCTTGTCCAGCAGCAGGGTCTCCAGGGCGCCGATCTTCTCGTCCAGGTCGTCGATACGGTTGTAGGCCTCGCCGGTGGTGGGCAGTTCCAGCCAGAAGTTCCAGTCGGAACGCATGCGCTCGATCGCCTCATCGTTCTGGGGCAGCGTGCGCAGGGCATCGTCCTCGCACACCTCCACGCACTCCATGCAGCCTTTGCAGGTGTAGGGGTTGACGGTGATGGAAAACAGGCCGCCGGAACCCCCCGCCTTTTTCTCCTTGTTGGTCCAATAGGGCTTGGTGAGGCAGAACTCGAACTCCACCATGGCCTCCATGAACCAGCCGAATTCCTTCTCCAGGCCGGCCTTGGCGTCGTCCGTCAGCTCGGAGGCGGCCAGGGTCTCGAGCACCGCCTGATCGAGCAGCGTGCGAACCTTCGCATTCTCGCCGGCTGCGTTGAGCAGCTCGCGCAGCCGCTTTTCCACCTTGCGGGTGTCGCGGCGCAGGTGCTGGGTGGGTTGGCCGCCGGTCTCGACCCGGTTGATGGCGGTGTTGAACACCTCGCTGATCGAGTTCACCAGGCCGGGGATTGCGGAGTCCGGGCACATCACATAGCAATCACCGCAGGCGGTGCAGTTTTCCGCGACCCATTTCGGGTATTCGAAGCGGATCTGGGTCATGTCGCGAAACACGCCGGTGGAGGCGGGGATCAGCGACAGGGCCTGGAAGGGATCCGCCAGGTTGTCCGAACCCTTGCCGGTGGCATAGAAGCTGCCGGTCTGCTCCCAGAAGCGGTGCACGTCCGAGATGCCCCCGTCGGCGTGGGGCAGCTGCTTGAGCATGACGGGTATCAGGCTTTCCTCTTTGATCGCCTGCTGGGCGGAAACGCCGACCTGCTTATGCTCGATTTCTTTGACCTCGTCGAAACCGCGATGGACAACCCGCAGGTTGTCGTCCACCACCCGCTTGCCTTTGGACCCGAACTTGGCGTCGAGTTGTTCTTCGATGGCGGCGAACAGTTTTTTCTCGTCCAGTCCGGCCATCTCCATCAAGGGCGAGGCGGCGAAGAAGGCGCCCTGGAAGGCATTGCCCTGCATGCGCAGTTGCAGCTCGACATCGGTTGCCTCTTCGCGGGCGATCTTGAAGCCGTCCACGAAGAATATGCGAAACTCGTTGTCCACGATGCTTTGCTGCGCCCGGCGCGGAAGGCTGGCCCACAACTCCTGTTCGTCCGCATAGCTGGACTGGATGATGAAAACACCGCCTTTTTTTAGACCGTACAGGGGGTTGGAGTGGCCGAACACGTTGGGGTCCGGGGACATCACCACGTCCACGAAGTGATACTCGCAGTTCAGTGGGATCGGGGTGGGGGCCGCTGCCAGGTAGTAGGTGGTGGGCTGGCCCTTTTTCTCCGATCCGTACTTGGGATTGGCCTTGATGTCGAAGCCCAGCAGTTCGTACAGGGTCATGGTCAGGTTCTTGCCCGTGGTGATGGCGCCCCAGCCACCCACCGAGTGCATGCGTACGGTGATCGAACCTTCCGGCATCAGGTTGGGGTTTTCCGAACCCTGTACGGTCAACTCGTTGAGTCTTGGATAGGCTTCGTTGAGCTTCTGGAGATGGATCTCCTGCTTCGGGGTGGCGGCCTCCCGGGTGAAGTCGATGCCCAGGTAAAAGAACCTGCGCTTTAAGCCGTCCGGCAGCATGTTCTCGATGGTGCCTACCAGGGCTTCGGGTTGCAGATCCCGGGACCCCAGGCCGTAAGCGCCGGAGTAGAGGGGCGGTAGGTCCTTGATATTCGTGTAGATCGCGTAGTCGGGGTAGGGCAGCGCACCCTCGCTGGCCTGGCCGTTCTCGATGCACTTGGAGAGGGCGGCGCGCGCCTCCCGCATCAGCGGCAGGTCCTCGGCCAGTGGCTGATCGGTTCGTTCCAGGATCGCCACGCCTTTCTTACCCTGCAGCATCTTGCCCAGCAGGTCGCCCGGGAAGGGACGAAACAGGGTGATGTCCACTACGCCAACCTTGAGTTTGCGGGTCTCGGCAAGGTAGTCGGCCACGGCCCGGGCCTGCACGATCATGGAGCCCATGCCGACGATGAGATAGTCGGCCTTCTTGATCTTGTAGGTGCCTATACGGCCGTAGCGGCGGCCGGTCAACTGGTAGTACTCCCCCATCACCTGTTCGGCGATGTCGCGTATATGGTCGTAGAAGTAGGGGCGCTGGGCAGCCGTCGTCTGCATGTACGCGTCCTGGTTCTGCACCGATCCGGACAACATGGGATTGTCGACGTCCCAGATGACGGGTACGCGGCGGCGTTTTTCTCCGAACAGCAGTCGCTGGGCAGGGGTGGGGCATTCGATCATGTCTTCGGGAAGCCCCAGGAATTCTTCGACCAGTTCCCGCTCCGGTACCTGCAGGGGTTCGATCAGGTGGGTGGTGAGGAAACCGTCCTGAGCAACCACCGCCGGGGTCAGGGACAGTTCGGCGATCTTGCGGCCGATGAGGTTTAGGTCGGCCGCGCCCTGGGCATCGTTGGCGAATACCTGGAAGAAGCCGGTGTCGTCCACGCAGTGGAAGTCATCGTGGCCACAGTGGACGTTGAGGCTGGCCTTGGTGATGGCCCGGCACCCGATGTTGAGTACATAGGGCAGGCGCTTGCCCGCGGCGGCGTAAAGGGACTCGTGCATGAACGCCACGCCCTGGGCGGAGGAAAAGTTGGTGGCGCGAAGGCCCGTCATGGAGAGCCCCGCGGTGACCGCCGCCGCGGCGTGTTCGGACTCGGGTTCGATAAAGATCAGCGGCCGCCCGGAGATGTTGATATGTCCCTTGGCGGCCTCCTCGGCCCAATATTCACCCATCTGCGTGGAAGGGGTGATGGGATAAGCGCCGGCTCCGTCAGATGCCTCTCGTTCACACAGGATGACGGCGGAATTGCCATCCATCGCCATGCGTATGCCCGGGTACTTGAAGGTCTGTTGCCGTTTCTTGCCTTGCCCCATCGATGGTTCCTCCGAATAGATTCGTAGCTGCCTCGTTCTCTGGGAGCTATGCCAGAGGTAAGGCCTCATTGCGGATGATGCGTTTGGCCTTGGCCCCTTTGACCGGTCCCTGCGTCTCGTCCAGCCAGACGATGGCCCCGGTGGGGCAGCGTTCGGTGGCGACGGGGGACGCAAGGGTGTTTTTCGCGTAATCGACCATCGCCAGATTGTCCCGGATCTCGATGAGACCTTCGGGAGAATCCTTGGCGCAGCGCTCACAGGCGGTGCAGGCCAGCTCGCAGTCGGCTTCCGCCTCGTCCTCGTCCAGCAGGTTCCTGCAGTTCACCCACAGCCGATGGCTGATGGGCTGAATGGAAAAGAGTTCCTTGGGGCATACCTCCACGCAGTCCTCACAGGCGGTGCACAGTTCCGGGTCGACCACCGGCAGGCTGTGGTGATTCATGGTGATGGCGTCGAAATCGCAGACATCGGCGCAATCGCCCAGTCCCAGGCATCCCCAGCTGCAGCCTTTGGGGCCGCCGGACACCAGGGCGGCGGCCCGGCAGGATGGCAGACCGTCGTAATGGGCGCGCGTGCGGGCTACGTGAGAGCCCCCGGCGCAGGCCAGGCGGGCGACCCGTTTTTCCACCTCTCCCGCGTCCACCCCCAGGAACTCGGCGATGTCCACCGCGGTCTCATGGGGGTTGACGGTGCACTGGGCGGGTTCCATGTCGCCGCCGATCAAGGCCTCGGCGAAAGGACGACAGCCGGCGGCGCCGCAGGCGCCGCAATTGGTGTTCGGGAGCATCTCCTCCACTTCGTCGATGCGGGGGTCTTCGAAGATCCAGAGCTTTCGGTTGGCGATCGCGAGGGCGCCGGAAAGCAGTACGCCCAACCCCCCCATGAAGAGGATGGCGAGGGTCACGTGCAGGATGTCGGAACTGTCCACGATTGCACCTCTCGAATCGCCGTAGAATAAGCAGACCCATAACCGAACGGTAACCAATCACGGGTACGATTCAAAACATCTACATATGGCGCATTACCCAGAAAATTGTGCAATGCATCATATACTAATTATAAGAGGCAGGGAATATTCAGCAAAGTACTTGTTTCAATTTATAATATTAAATGCTTCAATATACTCTTGAAATCAAGGTGTTACTAAGGGTGTTTTAGACTGATATGCCAGCGGGTTCGAATCTGTATTATAAAAAGAACCGCCTCAAACAGCTGCGGGCGTTTTGTCGTGTTGCCAAGGCGGGCAGCATCTCCCTGGCCGCGGAACAGCTTTTTTTGAGTCAGCCGACGGTCACGCTGCAGATACAGGCGCTGGAACGGGAGATGAATATCACCCTGTTCGAGCGACGTGGACCGCGCATCGAACTGACCCCGGAGGCGGAAGTGCTCTATCATCTCGCCCAGCCCCTGGTGGAGGGCATCGACAAACTGGAAGAGAGCTTTCACGCCCACTTCGGGCGTCTGGACAGCGGTGAGCTGAACATTGCGGCAGGGGAATCCACCATCCTCTATATCCTGCCCGCAACCATGAAACGGTTCGCCGAGGCCTATCCGCGTATCCGCATCAAGCTGCACAACGTTACCGGGCATGACGGCATGGCGATGCTGCGCGCCGACGAGGCGGATTTCGCGGTGGGTTCCATGGTGGACGTGCCGGATGACATCGTCTACCGGCCCAGTCTGGTGTTCAACCCCACCCTGATCATGCCGCCGGACCACCCGCTGGCCGAGAAAGAGGACATCACGCTGGAGGACATCAGTGCCCACGGTATGATCCTGCCGCCCCGCCACCTTGCCACTTGGCGGATGGTGGAGATCGCGTTCAATCAGTGCGGCCTCAAGCTCAAGGTCTCGCTCGAGGCGGGGGGCTGGGAGATCATCAAGAAGTACGTGGAACTGGGTATGGGCATTTCCATCGTCACGGATGTCTGTCTTACAGGTGAGGAAAACGTCGTTCGAAAGCCGCTCAACCGCTATTTCCCCCAGCGCTCCTATGGGGTGGTCGTGCGCAGAGGCAAGTTTCTCACACCGCAAGCGAAGCGATTTATCGATATGATGGATGCGGAGTTCTTCCGCGAGTCGGGTAAGCATCTGGTTGCCGTTTGAGTGCTGCGAAAATCCGGCGGCTAGTCTCTTAGTCTGTCAGTCTTGTGCAAATGCCAAAGAATTTAACGTTGACAGCCCACCAGCATCAAACAGCAAATGTAGGCTGGGGCTTGCCCCAGCTTCGTTGCGTACTGGCTCACGATTCAAAGAGCTGGGGCGAGCCCCAGCCTACTTTACAAGTGAAACAGCACTTCCGCCCCGACAGGTGCGGGGCGGAAGGCCTATCTCGGATCAGATCAGTCCTCCGTGCCCAACTCCTCCTGCACCGAGCGCACGATCCGGGGGTCATATTCGAGCAGTTCCTTGCGTTTTCCCGGATAGTCCATCTTCCCGAGCAGGTAACGCATGGCATTGATACGCGCCCGTTTTTTGTCGTCCGACTTGATGATGATCCAGGGACAATCCGCCGTGGAGGTGAAGAAGAACATGTCTTCCTTGGCGCGGGTATAGTCCTCCCATTTGTCCTGGGACTCCTGGTCCACCGGGCTCAGCTTCCACTGCTTGAGCGGGTCATGGGTACGGTTGGTGAAGCGCCTGAGCTGCTCCTTTTTACTCACCGAGTAGTAGAATTTGGTCACCTTTATGCTGGAGCGTATCAGCATACGTTCCAGTTCGGGAACCGCACGCAGAAACTCCTTGACATCAGAGCCCGTACAAAAGCCCATAACCCTCTCCACCATGGCCCGGTTGTACCAACTGCGGTCGAAAAATACGATCTCGCCCCCAGATGGCAGATTGGCCAGGTAGCGCTGGAAAAACCATTGGGTCCTTTCTTTGTCACCGGGCTTGTCCAGCGCCACCACCCGGCAGCCACGGGGGTTCATGTGTTCTATGAAGCGTTTGATGGTGCCCCCTTTTCCCCCGGCGTCCCGGCCCTCGTTGATCACCAGGATCTTCTGCCCCGTTTCCCTGACCCAGTTCTGCATTTTCATCAGTTCCACATGCAGGGGCATGATAAGCTCGAGATAATCTGCGGCCTTCAGTTTCCTCAACGGTCCCTTCAGATCGTTTGCCGGATGCTTGCGGTTGCTGAGCTTTTGCGCCTGTTTGAGTTTGAAGGCCTCGGCGTCTTTGCCACTGGGCTTTATATCCTCGAGGACCAGGGTATCGGGTGCGGAAGCGCCTCTTTTGGCCGCCTTGTCCTCATCCGCCTCCAATCTCAAGGCTTCCTTGTCCAGCAACAGGTCGTCTGCGGTTTCCGAATCGATCGGTGGTGCCTGGGTGTCATCGTCCAGTTTTGCAGCGGTGGTATCTAAATCGGTCACTTTTGCCATGATCTATTTCCCCCTTTACCAGAGATTTCAATGTCGTGAGGATTATCCTCAGTTTTTTTTCGACTTTAGGAGCCGACACAAACTCTTGCTGACTAACACAAGCTCAGCGCTTTGTTATTTTCGCAAAAAGATATCATGTCCCGATTAATCGATTCTATAACCGTTTTCTGTTCCTTGCCAGAAGGATAGCCGACTCCGGATGCCGTTGCATGCGACGCGTTGGCCGGAAGCACCCGTAATCGGCTCTGAGAAACTCTAGGCCTGGAGCATTAACCTTATGAAATTTAACGAACAAATAGAATTACACTCACAATCTTCAGCAGGCAGAAC
>JAUXGQ010000126.1 GCA_030621975.1 Gammaproteobacteria bacterium
CCGCGCGACTTGTTCAGCAGATCCAGGATGTTCAATCCGGCCTCCGCCAGATCGGTGGAGATCTGGCCCACCATGTTGGGTACGTTGGAGTTCACCACGGCGATGCGAAATCCACCGTTGCGCTGCAGGTTGATCTCGGGAAAGTTGACCGAATTGGTCACGTTGCCGTCTTCGAGATAATCCCTGATCTGATCGGCCACCATAATGGCACAATTCTGTTCCGCCTCGCCGGTGGACGCACCGATATGCGGCAAGGCGATCACCCGCGGATGCGCTTTGAGCAGATTGTTGGGAAAATCGCAGATATAGGCGTAGGTGTGTCCCGCGTCCAGGGAGGCACACAGGGCGTCATCGTCGACGATGCCGTTGCGCGCGAAATTAAGCAATACTGACCCGCTCGGCATCAGCTTCAGGCGGGTCGCATTGATCATATTCTTAGTATCGTCGGTCAGCGGGACGTGAAAGCTGACGAAATCCGACCTCGACAGCAGATCGTCTGCGCTGAGCGCCTGCTCCACCCCGGATTCCAGCTGCCAGGCCCGCTGCACGGTAATGGTCGGATCATAACCGATCACCTTCATCCCCAACGCCCTGGCCGCGTTGGCGACCCGAACGCCGATGGCTCCGAGACCGATTACCCCCAGGGTACGACCCGGCAGTTCAAAGCCCACAAACTGCTTCTTGCCCTTTTCGACCTGTTTGTGAATCTCCGGGTCATCACCCTGCAATCCCTTGGCAAATGCCCATGCCTGACCGATATTACGCGCCGCCATCAGCATGCCGGCCACCACCAGTTCCTTGACGGCGTTGGCATTGGCCCCGGGGGCATTGAAGACCGGTATCCCCGACTCGCTGGCTCGGGTCACCGGAATATTGTTGACGCCCGCCCCGGCACGGCCGATGGCCTTGACGCTGGAGGGAATCTCCATGTCGTGCATGTTGAAGGAACGCAGGAGAATGGCGTCCGGATGGGCTATCTCGGATGCCACTTCGTAGTTGTCGCGGGGCAACCGGTCCAGGCCGGCCACCGAGATGTTGTTCAGTGTCTGGATCTTGTACATGTTCTTTAGTTAGCGCCCCTGTGGTTGCTGGTTTTCCTGTTCGGATCTAGGTGGGCTAGCCGTGCCGCCGCTCGAAATCCGCCATGAATTCGATCAGCGCGGTTACCCCCTCCTCCGGCATGGCGTTATAGATACTTGCGCGCATCCCGCCCACCGAGCGGTGACCTTTCAACGTCAACAGCCCCGTTGCCCCGGCCTGTTTCAGAAAATCGGCATCCAGGTTCGAATCGGCTAGCGTAAAGGGAACGTTCATCCATGACCGACAATCCCTGGCTACCGGGTTACTGTAGAAGCTGGACTGGTCGATGGCCGCGTACAGTGCGCCCGCCTTTTCCTTATTGCGCTGCGCCATCGCCTCCAGGCCACCGGTGCGCTTGAGCCACTTGAACACCAGACCCGCCACGTACCAGGCATAGGTTGGCGGCGTGTTGTACATGGAGCCGCTGTCGGCATGGGTGCCGTAGTTGAACATGGCAGGGGTTCCCGCGACGGGTTCGCCTATCAGGTCCTCGCGCACGATCACGACGGTAAGTCCGGCCGGTCCGATGTTTTTCTGGGCACCGGCGTAGATGACGCCAAACTTCGAGACGTCGATCGGCCGCGAGAGAATGGTGGACGACATGTCCGCGACCAGCGGCGCATCTCCGGATTCCGGGATCAACGGGAACTCCACCCCCTGGATGGTTTCATTCGGGGTGTAGTGCAGATAGGCCGCATCCTGATTGAGATTCCAGGAGTCCTGCGGCGGCACGTTGGTGAACTTGTCGGCTTCCGAACTGGCTGCAAGGTTCACTTCGCAGAACCGCTTGGCTTCAGCGATGGCCTTCTTGGACCAGGAACCGGTGTTGACGTAATCCGCCGTCTTCTTTCCGCGCAGCAGGTTCATGGGCACCATGGCGAACTGGCTCGAGGCCCCGCCCTGGACAAACAGCACCTTATAGTTGCCGGGAATGGCCATCAGTTCCCGCAGGTCGGCCTCCGCCTGCTGTGCGATGGAGGAGAATTGCTTGCCGCGATGGCTCATCTCCATTACCGACATCCCGCTGCCCTGCCAGTCGAGCATCTCCTCCCGGGCCTGCTGCAATACCTCTTCCGGCAGAACCGCCGGTCCTGCGCTGAAATTAAATGCGCGTGTCATATTATTATCTCCGCTAATGTAGGTTATTCTTCCCCCGAGTCTCCATCCAATACCGATTCGTCGTCATCCAGATTTTCGATGCGATCGATACCGATGAGTTTTTCGCCCTTGCTCAGTCGAATCAGCGTGACCCCCTGGGTATTGCGGCCCAGGATCGAAACCCCTTCCACCAGTGTCCGGACCAGCGTACCGCCGTCGGTGATCAGCATGATCTCGTCATTTTCATCCACCTGAACCGCACCGACCACCCTGCCGTTACGGGTACTGGCCTGGATGGAGATGACACCAAGCCCCCCGCGACCATGTACCGGATATTCCTCGGTTTTCGTGCGCTTGCCATAACCGTTTTCCGTTACCGTCAGGATCGAGCCGGGACCGGCTATGATCAGCGATATAACCCGCTGCCCTTTGCCCAGCCGAATGCCGCGCACGCCACAGGCGGTGCGTCCCATGGAACGTACTTCGCTTTCCCGAAAACGCACCACCTTGCCGGCGCTGGTAAACAACATCGCATCCTGTCGTCCATCGGTGACGTCGACACCGATCAGTTGGTCGTCCTCGCGCAGATCAACGGCGATGATGCCGCTGGTGCGCGGCCGCGAAAACGCCGTCAGCGGCGTCTTTTTGACCGTACCCGAACTGGTCGCCATGAAGACGAAACGGTCTTCCGCGTACCCCCGGGTCGGAAGCACCGCGTTGATACGCTCACCAGCCTCCAGTGGCAACAGGTTTACGAAGGGTTTTCCCCGCGCATTACGACTGGAGAGCGGCAGTTCGTACACCTTGAGCCAGTACAGGCGCCCACGGCTGGAGAAACACAAGATCGTGTCGTGGGTGTTGGCCACGAACAGCTTGTCAATGAAATCCTCTTCTTTGAAGGTGGTCGCCGACTTGCCCCTGCCCCCACGCCGCTGAGCCTGGTAAACGTCCAGGGGTTGCGCCTTGACGTAACCGGCATGGGACAGGGTGACGACCACATCCTCTTCCGTAATCAGGTCTTCCAGGGTCAGATCGAGCCGATCTCTCAGGATCTCGGTACGCCGCTCGTCACCGAACTGATCCTGGATCTCTTCGAGCTCATCTCTGATCACCTTCATTAAACGGTCTGGGCTGGACAGTATTTCGAGAAGCTTCTCAATTAACTCGAGTATTTCCTTGTACTCATTGAATATTTTTTCCTTTTCCAGGCCGGTCAGCTTTTGCAGGCGCAGGTCCAGAATCGCCTGCGCCTGGGTCTCAGTGAGGCGATATCCCTGCTCCGTGAGGCCAAATTCTGGCGCCAGGTCTTCCGGCTTCGAGGCCTCGGCACCGGCTCGTTCCAGCATGGCTTCAACGGTACCCGAAGACCAGGCGCGGGCAACCAGTTCCCGTTTGGCCATTGCGGGGCTGGGCGATGCCTTTATGAGGGCAATCACTTCGTCGATATTGGCCAGTGCAACCGCAAGACCTTCCAGGAGATGCGCCCGCTCCCGGGCCTTGCGCAGCTGGTACAGGGTCCGGCGGGTAACGACCTCGCGTCGGTGACGAATGAAATACTGCAGTAACTGCTTGAGGTTCAGCAGCCGCGGCTGACCGTCCACCAGCGCAACCATGTTGATTCCAAACACGGTTTGCATCTGCGTATGCTGGTAGAGGTTGTTCAGGACCACCTCGGGCACCTCGCCCCGGCGCAGTTCGATCACGACGCGCATACCGTCCTTGTCGGATTCGTCACGCATTTCGGAGATGCCGTCGATACGCTTATCCTTGACCAGTTCCGCAATCTTTTCCAGCATCCGTGCCTTGTTTACCTGATACGGAAGCTCGGTGACGATGATTCGCTGCCGGCCCGCCTGCTCATAGTCTTCGATCTCGGCCCGCGCGCGCAGGTAAATGCGGCCGCGTCCGGTGCGATACGCCTCACCGATGCCCCGTGAACCGTTAATCAATCCGGCAGTCGGGAAATCCGGCCCAGGCACATGCCGCATGAGGTCATCGGAGCTGATCGCCGGGTCCTCGATGCAGGCGATACAGGCATTGATGACCTCGGTCAGATTGTGGGGCGGTATGTTGGTCGCCATGCCCACGGCGATACCCGCCGAACCGTTGACCAGCAGGTTCGGGATACGGGCCGGCAGGACCACGGGTTCCTGTTCGGACCCATCGTAGTTGGGGGTAAAATCAACGGTTTCCTTATCCAGATCGTCCAACATGCTGTGGGCGATCTTGGCCATGCGTACCTCTGTGTAACGCATGGCCGCCGGCGCATCACCATCGACGGACCCGAAATTCCCCTGCCCATCGACCAGCATGTAGCGCAGGGAAAAGGGCTGCGCCATCCGCACGATGGTATCGTACACCGCGGTATCCCCATGGGGGTGGTACTTACCGATCACGTCACCCACGACGCGGGCGGACTTCTTGTACGGCTTGTTCCAGTCGTTGCCCAACACGCTCATGGCATAGAGGACGCGGCGATGGACCGGTTTGAGTCCGTCGCGCACGTCTGGCAGCGCCCGCCCGACTATCACGCTCATGGCGTAGTCGAGATAGGACTGCTGCATCTCGTCTTCGAGATTGACTGGGAGGACTTCTTTAGCGAATTCGGTCATACGGTCGGTACTTTTTTTCCGGCGATGGCCCACCCTGACGCACCGTTTTGAACGGCGTTAGGGCAACCCAGTCTGGTGAACGTTAAAAACGAGAGATTGTACCATAGATTCCATGTGCTTCCGTGGATTCCGTGGCCAAAAAAAGCATAAGAACTGGCCACGGAAACCACGGAAACCACGGAAATAATTTAAGGGGGGTATTCCGGTCGCTGGCCCAAACACCACACCTGCTCGGAATGCCAATGTTGCGCAAGCATTTTAAGCGGGCTAGTTAGTGTCCATCCAGAAAAAATGACTCTCGCCAAGACGCAAAGATCGCAAAGTTATAACCCATTGTCGTAAAGCCAGATTATATTTCGTTCTTGGCGTCTTTGCGCCTTTGCGAGAGAAATATTGACGTTTGTGGACGGAAACTATTTACCCTCAAACCTGGCCTGGGCGCGATTCGGCAGCCATCATTTCCGCAATTTTGCTTGCGTCCGGGGCGTGGACGACCCCTCGTTCGGTTACTATGACGTCCACCATCGAGGCCGGTGTCACATCGAATACCGGATTCCAGACAGCCGCCCCCGGCGCCCCTACGGACACGCCCCCGCAGGACATCAACTCGGAAGACCCTCTGACCTCGATCGGTATCTCCGCGCCCGAGGCAAGCGACATATCGACGGTCGAGGCGGGCGCCACCACCATCACCCTGACACCATGATGCCGGGCCACCGTGGCCAGACTGTAGGTACCGATCTTGTTGGCCACATCGCCATTGGCAGCAATCCGGTCCGAACCGACAATCACCCAGTCTATCCCCCCCTGAGCCATGCGGCTGGCCGCGGCGCCATCCGCGAGCAGGGTGACCGGAATCCCGGACCGCAACAGTTCCCAGGCGGTGAGACGCGAACCCTGGAGCCAGGGCCGGGTTTCGTCGGCGTACACCTGCGCGATCTTGCCGGCGGCAAACGCGCTGCGAATCACCCCGAGGGCGGTGCCATAGCCGCCGGTGGCCAGCGCCCCTGCATTGCAGTGGGTAATAACGGTCGCGGGACCCTCGATCAGGTCAGCGCCCAGCCCTCCCATACGCCGGTTCGCCTCTATGTCTTCCCGGTGGATCGCTTGTGCCTCGTCCAGAAGTCGCTGTTCCGGGTCCTCGTCGCCGGATTCACCGAACAGGCCACGCATGCGATCCAAAGCCCAGAAAAGGTTTGCCGCGGTCGGTCGGGAGTCCGCCAGCC